>JBEBGK010001141.1:0-1580 GCA_040081515.1 Chthoniobacteraceae bacterium | reverse complement strand
CAGGGCAAAATCCTCGGCAACATTCCCCGCTTCTTCCACCTCGCCATGGGCGACGTCTTCCGCGCGCTCGATACCCGCACGCCCATCGGGCAGAAGTTCATCGATTACTCCAGCCGCGGCCAGCTCGTGCCGGATGAGATCACGATGGAACTCCTCCGTGCGCACATCGGGCATCTCGTGGGGATTCATGCGTTCAAGCCCGACATCGATTCCCTCGTGCTCGACGGCGTGCCGCGCAATCTCCGGCAGGCGGAAATCATGCGCGACATGATCGAAGTGCGGCGCGTCTTTCACCTTTCGTGCCCGGACCGCGAGCAACTCGTCACCCGCATGCGCAAACGCGCGCTGAAGGAGAACCGCTTCGACGACGCGAACGAGGAGACCATCCGCCGCCGCCTCGTGACCTATGAGGAAGAGAGCAAGCCGCTGCTCGATTTCTACGGGCCGGCTCGCGTGCGAAACATCAATGCGCTCGGCTCGCCGATCACGGTCGTCCGCGACATCGTGAGCGCGATCTGCGAGGATCAGTAGGCCGCCGGGATGCGCGTCGTTTTCATCGGCACAGGAGACATCGCGCTGCCGAGTTTCTGCTGGCTGCTCGACGCGCCGGGCATCGAAGTCGTAGCGCTCGTCATGCAGCCGGACAAGCCGGTGGGGCGGCACCAGGAGTTGCAGGCGCCGGCCATCAAACGCCTCGCGCTGGAACGCGGCATCCGCGTCCTCCAGCCGCTGAAACTCCGCGCGCCCGAGGCCGTCGCCGAAGTGCAGTCGCTCGGCGCGGACCTCATCGTCGTGATGGCCTACGGGCAGATCCTGCCAAAGGGCGTGCTCGATGCCGCAAAGATCGCCTGCCTGAATCTCCACGCCTCGCTGCTCCCGCGCTGGCGCGGTGCCGCGCCCATCCAGGCAGCGATCGAGGCAGGCGACGAAAGGACCGGCATCACCGTGATGTACATGGATGTGGGGCTCGATACCGGCGACATCCTGCTGATGCGGGAGATCACGATCGCACCCGATGAAACCGGCGGCACACTCCACGACCGTCTCGCCGATCTCGCTCCGCTCGCCCTCGCCGAGGCCGTCACGCTTTTGCGCAAAGGCCGCTCGCCGCGCACGCCGCAGCCCGCGGAGGGCGTCACCCACGTCGGCAAACTCACCCGCGAACACGGCCATCTCGACTTTTCCGCAGGGCGCGAAAGGGTCGCGCTCAAAGTACGCGCGATGAATCCCTGGCCGGCCGCGACAACGACCATCGACGGCAAGCGCCTGAAGATTTTCGCCGCCGCACCGCTCGCGGAACCAGTCGGCGCACCGGGCATCGTCCTCGCGAGCGACGCGGGTTTGCTCATCGGCACCGGCGACGGCTCGGTGCTGGTGACGGAACTGCAACTCGAAGGAAAGAAGCGGATGAGTGCGCGCGAATTTCTCCGCGGCCATCCCATTGCGAACGGAGAGCTGGCACAATGAAGCCGCGGAGTGCCACCCTTCGTGGCCGCGCTCGAGAGAGCGCGGGCGAACTTTCCGCTACTGCCGTTCCTGCTGGAGAAATCAGCCCACGCTCTCACGAGCGTGGCTACAAC
>JBEBGK010001140.1:0-1581 GCA_040081515.1 Chthoniobacteraceae bacterium | reverse complement strand
GTACCGGCAAGACCCAGACGGTCACGGTTCCGATCGCAAAGGTGAAGCCGCGGATCAGCGCCCCGTCGCCCATGCCGGAAATAATTCGCGACCAGATCACTCTTTCCGAACTCCGCGATGTCATCGAATACCTTGCCACCAGAAAGTAGCCCGGCCCCTCGGTTGAGGCTGCTGCTCGTTTTCCTTCTTGCCGCCCTGTTCCCGCCTGCCGGTGCGCGCGCCGCCGAGCCGCAGCCTGCTCCGCTTGGGAATCGGTTGCTCGCCGACTATTTCTCGCGCGAAGTCGCGGAGCTGGAATCCCAGCCGCTTCGCGAGCCCGCTTCCGTCGCCGAGTGGGAGACGACCCGCCTCGCGTGGCGCAGGCAGCTCGCGGAAATGCTGGGGCTCGATCCCATGCCGGCGCGGACGCCTTTGAACGTCGTGAAGACGGGCGAGGTTCAGGGCGACGGCTTCATCGTCGAAAACCTCCACTACCAGTCCATGCCCGGGCTTTATGTGACGGCGAATCTTTACCGCCCGGCGAAAGCCGAAGGCCGGCTGCCCGCGATTCTCTACGTCTGCGGCCATGCAAACGTGGTCAAGGACGGCGTGAGCCTCGGCAACAAGACCGGCTACCAGCATCACGGCGAGTGGTTCGCGCGGCACGGCTACGTGTGCCTCGTGATCGACACCGTGCAGCTCGGCGAGATCCGCGGCGAACATCATGGCACCTACTCGAAGGGCCGCTGGTGGTGGATGTCGCGCGGCTACACGCCCGCGGGTGTCGAGGCGTGGAATGGCATCCGCGGCCTCGACTATCTCGTGTCGCGACCGGACGTCGATCCGGAGCGACTCGGTGTCACCGGTCGCAGCGGCGGCGGTGCATATTCGTGGTGGGTGGCCGCGCTGGACGATCGCGTGAAAGTCGCCGCGCCGACCGCCGGCATCACCACGCTGCGGAATCACGTGATCGACGGAGCCGTCGAGGGTCACTGCGACTGCATGTTCTTCGTGAATACCTACCGGTGGGACTTCGACAAGGTCGCCGCGCTCGTCGCCCCGCGTCCGCTGCTGATCCTGAACACGGACAAGGACACCATTTTTCCCCTCGATGGGGTGGTCTCCGTCTATTCGGGCACGCGCCGCATTTACAAGGCGCTCGGCGCGGAGGCGAAGATCGGCCTGCAAATCGCCGAGGGGCCGCACAAGGACACGCAGCCATTGAATGAAGGCGCATTCCACTGGTTCGAACGCTGGCTGAAGGGCGCGGACCCGATGGCGGTCCTCGACGAAGGCGCGACCAAGCGGCTGGAGCCCGCGCAGCTCCGCGTCTTCTCGGAATTGCCGAAGGATGAGCGCAACACGCGCATCGATTCGGATTTCGTCCCGGCGGCGCCCGCGCCGGCCGTGCCCGCGGATGCGGCCGCATGGGAGAAGCTGCGCGCAAAGTGGATGTCCGCGCTGCGGGAGAAGAGCTTCGCGGGCTGGCCGAAGTCGGCCGCGGATGTCGTCCTCACCGATGCCGGCACGATCGAGCGCGACGGCGTGACGATGCATGCGTGGGATTTCTCACCGCAGCCGCCGTGGACGATCCGCCTCTAC
>JBEBGK010001139.1:0-1581 GCA_040081515.1 Chthoniobacteraceae bacterium | reverse complement strand
TGATAGGGCGCGGGTGCGGCTTGGCAGCTATTTTCATCGCGCCCGCAGCCGACGACGTTAGGAGGCGGGCACTTTGAAACTCGGGGCGCGGAATGGGTTTTGCAGACGATGCCGCTTCGATGTCCGGCCGCGGCTCTCCGGTTTTTGGATCAGCCCGCCTCCTCACGTCGTCTGCTACGGTCAGATGTCGAAGGCGAGCGTCTGCGTGCCGGGGGCGAGCCTGAGCATGTCCTCGACGGAGCGCGTATCGAGCAGCGCGGCGAGATCCTTGCGGATGCCGGTCATCATCTGCCGCAGCGGGCAGGTCCGCGGGTCGGGGCTGGTGCAGCGGTCCGCGGGCCGTTCGGCGGCGCAGGCGATGGGCGCGAGCGGGCCGTCGAAGATCGCGATCACTTCCCCGAGCCGTATCTCGTCCGCAGGCCGGATGAGCGTGTAACCGCCGCCGACACCGCGCTTGCTGTGCAGGAAGCCTCCCCGCCGGAGCGCGAGGAGGATCTGTTCGAGAAACTTGATGGGGATGCGTTCGCTCGATGCGAGTTCATGGATGGACCACGAATGCGCCGGTGGGCGTGCCATGGCCACGAGGGCACGCAGGGCGTATTCCGCTTTTTTCGAGATTCGCATCGGGCCGGGCTACAGTCGGTTCAAGGGGTAACCGGGTTTCTCCTCGTACATGCGGATGTTCGGGCTGGTGTCGCCCTCGTAAAGGCGGACGCTGGATTTTGTCTTCCCGCCCCGGCCCGCGCAGCCCGTGGAGAATGAAAAGACAAGGGTGGCGACCATGCAGGCGAGGATGAATTTCACGCGCGGAGCGTAGGCGGGGAGGGGATGAATGCCAAACGCTGAATGCAAACGGGGAGACCGATGCTGTCCTGTAAAATGCATTTGCCGGGGCACGATGCTCCCTGCCAGTCTGCCGGGCATGAACCCACTGAAATTCCTCGCCCTCCCGCTGTCCCTGTTCGCCGCCTCCGCCATCGCCGCCGACGACGACTGGACGGTGCTTTTCAATGGCAAGGATCTCGAGGGCTGGGAGCAGCATGGCGGAAAGGCCGAGTATCGTGTGCAGGATGGCGCGGTGGTCGGGAGGACGGTGCCGGCGACGCCGAACTCGTTCCTTTGCACGAAGCGGACGTTCGGGGATTTCACTGTGGAACTCGAATTCAAGGTGGCGCCGGGCATGAACTCGGGCGTGCAATTCCGCAGCCAGGTCTTCGACAAGGACACGGAGGTGACGATCGACGGGAAGGTGAAGAAATTCCCCGCGGACCGCGTGCATGGCTACCAGTATGAAATCGATCCCTCGCCACGCGCGTTCACCGGCGGCGTTTACGACGAGGGCCGGCGCGGCTGGCTGGCGGACCTGAAGAACAACGAGGCGGCGCAAAAGGCGTTCAAGCAGGGCGAATGGAACAAGGCGCGCATCGAGTGCCGCGGCGACAGCATCAAGACGTGGATCAACGATGTGCCGGCGGCGGACTTCAAGGATGCGATGACGCCGAAGGGGTTGATCGCGCTCCAGGTGCACGGGATCGGCAACAAGGGGAAGCCGGGCGAAGAGGTCTCCTGGCGGAATATCCG
>JBEBGK010001138.1:0-1581 GCA_040081515.1 Chthoniobacteraceae bacterium | reverse complement strand
GAGCGGCCCCGGCTTGAGGTCCGCATTCCAATCGGGCTTCGGCTTGCTGCCAAAACCGAGGTGCCATTTGCCAAAGCACGCGGTCGCGTAGCCCTGCGCCTTGAGCAGGCTGGCGATGGTCGCCCGCGCAGGATCGACGACGAGCGGGCTGGGATTCATCACCGGTCCCCAGAGGTTTCTGCGAAATGGATACTCACCCGTGAGCAGCGCGTATCGCGACGGCGTGCAGACTGCGGACGCCGAGTGCGCATCCGTGAAACGCCGCCCCTCGCTCGCGAGCCGGTCGATGTTCGGCGTCTTCACCTTCGTCGCGCCGTAGCAGCCGACATCGCCATAGCCGAGGTCGTCGGCGAGAATGAGGATGATGTTCGGCTTCTCCGCCGCGGATGCCGCGCGCGGCAATGCGCAGAGAAGCAGGATGGCGAGCGCCTTGAGGCAGGGGGAAAGCATGATGAATCTGAAAGGGACGACCGCGAAGATGCCGGATGCCTTTGGCATTGCGAGCCGGGGAAATTTTCCCTCGCACGGACTCATGCGTCGCATTCGTGGTCGCACACGACGACACGCTCCAGCCGGGGCACCACCTTCGCGACTGCGGCCTGATGCGCCGGGTGCGGCAGGTAGGCGTCGCGCGCGGCGGCGTTCTCAAAAAGCATCACGAAGCTGTGCGTGAAGCCTTCGCTGAGTCCCTCGGTGCTCGTGTTCTCGCCCCACGTCAGCCCGAGGATTCCGGGAATCTGCCGCGGCAGATCCTCCATGATGCGCCACACATCCGCGATGTCGGCGGGCGTGCAGGTGGATTTGAACTGGAAGAAGGCGATGTGCTTGGTGCGTTTCATCTCGTGGGGAATCTGGCGGCCAGCTTACATGGCTGCGCCTTCCCGCCCATGGCTGAAATCCACCAGCAGCTTGCCGAAACCACCATCGACGGTCCGCGCACGCGCCGCTGGACCATCGAGGCGAAGGACTGCGCGGAACTCGCCGCGTGCCGCATCGCACGGCTGGGCTTTGACGAAACGCGGGCGCCTTACCGCCGAGTACGGCTGCGGCCGGGCGGCAGCTTTTTTCTCGATTGCACGGAAGGCCACGGGCGCATCCTGCTCGAGGGGCGCTGGCAGCGCCTCGGCGCGGGCGCGGTGTGCATGGCCCCGCCGCGCGTTCCGAATGCGTTCTTCGCGCCGACCGGCGTGCGGTGGAGCCTTGCATGGGTGCGCTACGACGAGCCGCCGTGGCTGAACCCCCTCGTCGGCGCCGGATCGCCCGTGCGGGCGGCCAGCGGCGCGGGGGAAATCGCACGCATCATCACCGGGCTCCGCGCGGAGTGGGACGGCGCGCGCGACCCGCAGATGATCCACCACTGGGTGAGCCTCCTGCACGCGACCACGCGGCGCCTCGCGCAACCATGGCGCAACAACGATCGGCTCGGCTCGCTGTGGAGCGACGTGGCCGCGCGCATCGCGGAAAAATGGACGCTCCCGCAGCTCGCCCGCCACGTCCACATGAGCCCCGAGCATCTCCGTCGCATCTGCCTCCGCGAACTCGGCCGTAGCCCAATGCAACACCTCACCTACATGCGCATCC
>JBEBGK010000202.1:0-6419 GCA_040081515.1 Chthoniobacteraceae bacterium | reverse complement strand
GGGCCCTGAGAAGCCGGACGTAACCCTCATGGGTGCGGTGAAGGGATTCAACATTTGGAACCCGGCCAAACTCGCGGCCCGGAAGCAACTGCGGCAGAAGATGGCGGCCTCGGGCGAGGCGCCGGTTAGCGCGAAGGAGTTCCTCGGCGTATGATTGATTACCAAGCCACGATCGAACCAGCCCTCGAATTCGAGGATTTCACCATGACCGCCGATCCAAACTCGCCCGGTTATCACGAGCCTGTGCTCCTGAAAGAGGTCGTCGAATATCTCCAGCCCGGGCCGCGCCGGATTCTCTTCGACGGCACGCTAGGGGGCGGTGGCCACACGAGGGCGTTTCTGGAGGCGGGCGCCACGGTGGTGTCCACCGACCAGGATCCGGAGGCGATCGCCGCCGCGAGCGCGGAACTCGGCGGTTACGAGGGACGGTTCTTCCCGGTGCGGGCAAATTTCGCCGAGGTGGACCGGGTGCTGGCCGGGCCCGGCATCGGCGAATTGCACGGCGCGCTCCTCGATCTCGGCGTGAGTTCCCACCAGCTGGACACGCCGGAACGCGGCTTTTCATTTCAACGCGACGGCCTGCTCGACATGCGGATGGCACCCGATTCGCCACTCTCCGCGGCCGATCTCGTGAACACCTCGAGCGAGGAGGAACTGGCGAGGATCTTCCGTGAGCTCGGCGACGAACCGGCTGCGAGGCGGATCGCCGCGCGGATCGTTCGCGAACGCTCGAGCGCTCCCTTCACGCACACGCTCCAGCTGGCGGACCTCGTTTCGAACGTCATCCCTCGCAAAGGGCGGATCCATCCTGCGACCCGCGTCTTTATGGGCCTGAGGCTGGCCGTGAATCGCGAGCTGGAGATGCTCGCGACCGCGCTCGATGCGATCACCGCGCGGCTCGCGCCGGGCGGGCGCCTGGCGGTGATCAGCTTTCACAGCGGCGAGGATCGCATCGTGAAGACCTTCATGAAGGAGCGCTCGGTCGAGTGGCTCGATCGCCCCGAATGGCCGTCGCCGCGCCGCAATCCACTTCACCTTTTCCGGCTCCTCACGCCACGTCCGCTCGTCGCCACCGCCGCCGAGCAGAAAACCAACCCCCGATCCCGTTCGGCCAAGCTCCGCGTCGCCGAGCGCCTGCCCCATGCCCGCTAACCGCCGCCGCTACGCCCAGGCGTTCCCCTTCGCCTACGTCCTTGTGGGAATCGCCGTGCTCGCCTGCATCGTCAGCTTCTGCGTCAAGACGCTGCTCCTCAGCCAGCAGTTGCGACAGGGCGGCGAGCGATTGCGCCGCCTCCGGAACGAACTCGCGGAGCTGACCATCCGGAACGAGGCGCTCCAGACGAAAAAAACGGAACTCACCTCCGCGCCGGCGCTGCAGGCCGCGATCAACCGCGGCATCATCAAGCTCATTCCCATCGAGACCAAGTTCGTCGTGGACGTCGGTGTGAGCCAGCAGAAGGTCGCCGTCGCAGATCCCCGTTCCGCCGTCCAGGGAGGCCGCTGAGATGTCGCTCAAGTCGCGTGCCTGCTTCGCCTGCTACGGGCTCGGTGTCATTTTCACCGCCCTCTCGGCCCGGGTCGTCCATGTCGCGATCAACCAGCACGAGCACTATGCGGACCTAGCGCGGAAGAAGAATTTCCAGAGGGTGACCCTCATCGCGCGGCGCGGCTCCATCCAGGACGCCCTCGGCGCCTATCTCGCGCGCAACGAGCCGCTGCGAAACGTCATCCTCGACGGCAGCCTCATCAAGAATCCGCAGAAGGTCGCGGAGCTCCTCTCAGCGCCGCTTCAGATGAGCAAGGACGAGATCCTCGCGCGGATCAAACCGGACCGGCAGCACGTGGTGCTGAAGAAGAAAATCTCCGAGGAGATGGGCATCACCATCGAGAAGGCGATCGCGAAAGCCGGCATCAAGGGCGTCCTCCTGCAACAGGACTTCGAGCGCATCTATCCCGCGCGCGACCTGGCCAGTCATGTCATCGGATTCTTCGGCTACGAGGAAAGAGACCCCTCCAAGGGGAGCAGCGGCTTTGGCGGAATCGAGGGCGTCGAGCGCTCCATGGACAACTGGCTCACGGGAAAGGATGGCTGGCGCTGCTTCGAAAGGGACGGCCACGGCCGTGAACTCGTCATTCACGGCGGCGAGGAACGTCCCCCGCGCCACGGTGCAAACGTCCGCCTCACGCTCGACCTGAATCTCCAGCAGATCGTCGAGGCCGAGCTTGCGGCCGCCTGCAAACGGCTGCGTCCGCTCAGGGCGAGCGTGGTCATGATGAAGCCCGATACGGGTGAAATCCTCGCCCTGGCCAACCGGCCGAACTTCGATCCGAACGAACCCGGCAAGGCGAAACCCGAGCAGCGCTTCAACCACGCCGTCGCCGGGACCTACGAACCCGGCTCGACGTTCAAGCCGGTGACCGCCGCGGGCGCGATCAATTCCCATCTCGCCACGCTGAATACAGAGCTCTGGCTCCACAATGGAGTGTGGGCTTACGGCGGAAAGTCGCTCCGCGACCATCATCCTTACGGGACACTGACCGTCGGCCAGATCATCGAGAAGTCCTCGAACATCGGCGCGGCAAAGCTCGCCGTGCAGCTCGGCGAAGAGCGCTTCAGCAATTACGTCCGCGCATTCGGCTTCGGGCAGCGCACCGGGGTGGCCCTGCCCGGGGAGGCGGCCGGCACCTTCCGCGACCGGCGCGACTGGACCGGCATCTCCATCACCAGGCTCGCGATGGGGCATGAGATCAGCACCACTCCCCTGCAGATGCTCACGGCCACCTGCGCCATCGCAAACGGCGGCCGGCTCATGATGCCGAAGTTGATCCACGACATCCGCGACGACGACGGGAACATCCTCAATGCCTACCAGCCGCAGGAAATCCGGCAGGCCGTCACAGCGGCCACCGCTGCCAAAATCTGCGAAGCCCTCGTCAAGGTCACCGGGAAAAAGGGGACCGCTCCGCGCGCGCACATCCCCGGGTTCAATGTCGGAGGGAAGACAGGCACGGCGCAGAAATACGAGAACGGGCGCCCTTCGCACGAACACCACGTGACGTCCTTTGTCGGTTTCGTGCCGGCGGAAAAGCCGGCGTTCTGCATGATCGTCGTCATCGACCAAGCGCAGGTGAAACCGTGGGAGGACACCGGCGGAACGATCGCCGCCCCGATCTTTCGTTCCGTCGCGGAGAAGTCCCTCGCCTACCTCGGCATCCAGCCGGATCTGGATCTGATCCAGCGCGAGAAGGAACAGGAACTCCAACTTGCAAAAGCCGGGCGCAACTGAGCGATGAACCTCCAGTCGCTGAGCACCGCAATCGAAACCGTCAGCGTAGTCGGGACGCTCGACCGTGACGTCACTTCGATCTGCTACGACTCGCGCCACGCCGTCGCCGGCTGCCTGTTCGTCGCGCTGCCGGGCGAGAAGGTGGACGGGGCGCATTTCATCGACATCGCGATCGATCGCGGAGCCGTGGCCGTCGTGAGCGAGAAACCTGGCCTCACCACGCGGGCGACCCATCTTCAGGTGCGAAATGCGCGGCAGGCGCTCGCGGACCTCGCCGCCGCGTTCTACCGGCAGCCGTCGCGGCACATGAAGATCGCGGCCGTCACGGGCACCAATGGCAAGACCACCAGCACCTTCCTCATCAAGCATATCCTCGACTCGCAGTTCCTCCGCTGCGGATTGATCGGCACGGTCCATTACGTTGTCGGGGATCGCGAGCTCCCCGCATCGCGCACCACTCCGGAATCGGCGGACGTGCACGAACTCCTCTGGCAGATGCGCTCGGCGGGCTGCAAGAGCTGCGCGATGGAGGTCAGTTCCCACGCGATGGTCCTCGAGCGGGTCCGCGGGGTGGAGTTCGACGCCGCGGTCTTCACGAATCTCACGCAGGACCACCTCGATTTTCACGGCACGATGGACGCCTACTTCGAGGCGAAGGCGCGGCTCTTCGCGCAGATCCGTGATCAGAAGCACAAGAAGGGGCGCGCCGTGATCAACATCGACGACCGCTTCGGCGTGCAGCTCGCGGAACGCTTCGGTCGCGAGATCGACGTCGTCACCTTCGGGATGCGCCAGGGCGCGCAGTTTCGCGCGGGCAACGTGCAGATGGACTTCGCGGGGGCCAGCTACCATCTCGATGCCGTCGGGAAGAGCCACCTCGTCCGCATGCCCTTCATCGGCATGTTCAACGTTTACAACTCGCTCGCCGCGATCGCGACCGCGCACGCCCTCGGCATCAACGTGCGCAACGCCGTCGAGGCGCTCGCCGACGCGCCCCCCGTCCCCGGCCGCCTCCAGGCGGTTCCCGCGCAGAAACCCTTTCGCGTCTTCGTGGACTACGCGCACACCGACGATGCGCTCAGCAACGTGCTCCGCACGCTGCGCGAGCTGAAACCCGGGCGCCTCATCTGCGTTTTCGGATGCGGCGGCAGCCGCGATCGCGCGAAGCGGCCGCGCATGGCCGCCGCCGTCGATGCACTCGCCGATCACGCGATCATCACCAGCGACAATCCGCGGAAGGAAGATCCGCTCGCCATCATCGAGGACATCAAGCCCGGCTTCCGGACGATCGTGCCGGAGATCGTCCCCGAGCGCAGGGAGGCCATCTTTCACGCGATCGCCATGGCGCAGGCGCGCGACATCATCCTGATCGCCGGGAAAGGCCACGAGGCCTACCAGGAATTCGCCGACCACACCGTGCCCTTCGACGACGTCGCGGTCGCGGCGAGCGCCCTCGGCTCGCGGCGTGAGGTCGCCACGCCGCCGCCCACGAGGCGCGCAAACACTCCGCTGCCTGCGCGGCCAACCGGCGATCGAAAGGAGGAGGCCTGACGATGGACCCCACTCCTTTCTCCAAGGTCGCAGCATGGGTGCAGGGCAGGCACATCGCCGGCAGCGGTGATACGACGATTACGGATGTCTGCACCGATTCCCGCGCGCTGAAGCGCGGCGATCTCTTTCTCGCACTCCGCGGGGAACGCTTCGACGGCCACGACTTCCTGGGCGAAGCCGCGCGGCTCGGCGCGGCCGGTGCGATCGTTGAAAGATTTCCCGCCGGTCTCCCCGGCTCATTCGGTCTCATCGAGGTCGCGGACACGCTCGGGGCCCTGCAAGCCCTCGCATCCGCCTACCGCGCCACACTTCCGCTGAAGTCGGTCTGCATCACCGGCAGCAACGGCAAGACCTCGACCAAGGATCTCACCGCGGCAGTGCTGGAAAAACGCTTCAGCGTCACCTGCACACAGGGGAACCTGAACAACCACATCGGCCTTCCGCTCACGATCCTGCGGGCCGATTCCCGGCATCGCGCGGGTGTTTTCGAACTCGGGATGAATCACGCCGGTGAAATCGCCCCGCTCGCGGCGATCGCGAAGCCCGACATCGGGATCATCACGAACATCGGCGTCGCGCACATCGAGTTCCTGGGATCGCGCGAGGCCATCGCGCAGGAAAAGGGCATGCTCGCCGAGGCCGTCGGAAAGGACGGGACCGTGATCCTGAATGCGGATGACGAATTCACGCCGTCCATCGCCGCGAGGACACGGGCCAAAATCATGACCGCCGGACTGCGGAGCGGAGACGTCCGCGCGACCGATCTCGAACAACTCTCCCGGGGGATAAGGTTCCGCCTCCATGCCACTGGGCGGTGCGTGGGGGCGGAACTACCCGTGCCGGGCGAGCACATGGTGCGCAATGCGCTCCTCGCCTGCGCCGCCGGGATCGTCCTCGGGCTCACGATCGAGGAATGCGCCGACGGTCTCCGCGATCTGCGGCTTACCGCGGGGCGCGTCACCCAGAAGGGCATCGCCGGCATCCAGATCCTCGACGACACCTACAACGCAAACCCGGACAGCATGAGCGCCGCGCTCGTGACGCTCGCGCGGCTCCCCGTCGCCGGCCGCCGCATCGCCGTGCTCGGCCGGATGGGCGAGCTCGGCACGGAAAGCGAGAACGGCCACCGCCGGGTCGGCGAGGTCGCGGGACGTGAAGGCATCCAGTGTCTCATCACCGTCGGCGACGAGGCGCGCTGGATCGCCGAGAGCGCGGAGGCCGCCGGCGTGCCGACCGTGATCCGCGCCGGGGATTTCGAGGAGGCGGTGTGCGCGCTCCGTGAATTCGCGCGCCCCGGCGATGCGGTCCTCGTGAAAGGCAGCCGCTCGGCGAAGCTCGAACGCGTCGTCCAGGCCATGGAGAAGGGAGCGCTGGCGTAATGCTCTACTGGCTCTCGAGACTTTCGGAGGTGGATTTCTGGGCCGGGTCCGGCGCGGACAAACGGCTCCCCTACGAGTGGCTGAAGGCGCTCAATGTTTTTCAATACATCACCTTCCGCGGCGTGTTCGCCGCGCTCACCGCGTTCGTCCTTTCGCTGGCGCTCGGGAATTTCACGATCCGCAAACTGCTTTCCCTGAAACT
>JBEBGK010001137.1:0-1583 GCA_040081515.1 Chthoniobacteraceae bacterium | reverse complement strand
GTCGGCGACCAGCCCGCGCGCCCGCGCGAGCGCCGCCCCGATGTCGGTCAGCCCGTCGCCGGAAAACGAATCGGCGACGAGGTTGACAATTCCCATCACCAGCGGCCGCCGGGGAAACTCAAAATCAAAACCGCGCGCCTTGAGTCTCATTCGTCCGTCATCATGCCTGCCGCTCAGGCCATCGGCACCGCGGTGCGCCGCCTTCTCTCGAAGCGGAGCGTGTGGGTGAAACCGACCTCCTTCGCAATCGCGATGGCCTCCCCGAATCCGGCGCCGACATCCCCCGGCGTGTGCGCATCGGAATTGATCAGCATCGGCACGCCGGCCTCGAAGGCCAGCTCGAGGAACGGCCGCGCGGGATAGATCTCGCGGCAGTCGCGCCGCAGGCCGGCAGTGTTCATCTCAAATGCGACGCCGGTCTCGGCAAGCGCGGCCACCGCGGGCTCATAGAACCGCCGCAGATCGCCCGCGGGCGTGATGCCGAATTTTTTCGGCAGGTCCGGATGCGCGACGAAGTCGAAAAAGCCGCTCCGGATGCAATCGCCGTACAGGCGCCAGTAATCGCGCCAGATTTCCTCCGCGTGGCCTTCGTGGCGGCCGACGTAGCGCGGGTGATCCACCTCCCATCCCTGCGGGAGATAATGGACGCTCCCGATGAGGAAATCCCAGTCGGCGAGCCCGGCCAGTTCCTCGATCCATTTCTCCCGGCCCGGGATGAAATCGCACTCGAGGCCGAGCCGGATCGGGAGCCGCGGAAAGAGTTCACGCGCCTCCGCGACGGCCTCGAAGTAGCGCGGCAGTTCCTCGCGCAACATGCGCCAGTCGTCGAACTGCTCCGGCATCGGGTTGTGATCCGCGAAGCCGAGTTCGCCCAGCCCGAGTCCCACCGCCACCCTCGCGTAGTCCACGGGCCAGCCCTCCGCGTGACGGCAGAGCGGAGTGTGCGTGTGGTAATCGGCGAATGCGGCGAGCGGCGAGTCGGGCACGGGGTGATGTTGTCGTTCCCGCCCCGCCGGACTGCCACACAAAATTCACTGGCCAGCGAACGGTGACCGGACGAAAGTCCGCGCGATGTTGCGTTTCATCGAGACGGTGTTTGAAAAACTGAAGCGGCACCCGAAGCGGATCGTCTTTCCCGAGGGCACCGAGCCCGCGGTCATCCGTGCGGCGGGCCGCTATACGAAAATGGGACTCGGCACCGCCGTGCTCCTGGGCGTGCGCGCCGAGGTCGAGAAGGCGGCCGCCGCCGCGAAGGTGACGATGGATCACATCGCGATCGTTGATCCCGCGAATTCCTCGGAACTCGCCACGTTCATTCCCAGGCTCGAGAAACTGAAGCGATACCGCGACATGGGTGCGGCCCAGGCCCGGGAAATCCTCCTGCAGCCGAACTATTTTGCCGCGATGATGGTCCAGTACAATCTGGTGGACGCCCTCGTCGTCGGCGCCGGGTTGTCGCCGGTGAACACGCTGCGCCCCCTCATCCAGCTCATCAAGCCGCAGCCCGGAATCTCGATGATCTCGAGCTGCCAGATGCTCGATCTCAGCAACAAGCGTTACGGCGAGCGCGGGGTGATTTTCTT
>JBEBGK010000201.1:0-6428 GCA_040081515.1 Chthoniobacteraceae bacterium | reverse complement strand
CGCGTGCTGACGCGCGGTGCGGCTGCGCCGAAGCAGGATGTCCCGCTGCGGGTCGTGGCGGTGCAGCCGAATATTCCGCAGGCGTGGAAGATGGACTTCACGCGCGCCGCGGAGATTTTCGAGCGGATGCGGTCGTTGACCGAACTGGCGATCCTGACCAAGCCGGATCTGCTCCTGTGGCCGGAGGCCGCGGTGCCCGGCGGGCTGCTGGGCGACGCGGACACGGAGACCTTCGTGCGCGAACTGGCGTCGGCGGTGCCGGCGATGATCCTCGGCACCGATGATCTCAATCGCGGCGCGCCCGGCGAGGATCACAACAGTGCGGCGCTGCTGCTCGAGGGGAGCAGGGAGATCCAGTTCTACGACAAGACGCACCTGGTGCCGTTCGGCGAGTATCTGCCGCTGCGTCCGGTCCTCGCGCCGATCGCCGGCGGACTCATTCCGGGGGATTTCAAGCCCGGCCGGCAGCCGGGGGTGTTCTCGCTCGTGAGCCCGGCGCTTAAGCTCGCGCCGCTGGTCTGCTTCGAGGACACGCTCGGGGAACTGGTGCGCGAGCCGGTCCGCCGTGGCGCGCACGTCCTGATCAATGTGACCAACGACGGATGGTTTGGCCGTTCATGCGAGCCGGAGCAGCATCTCGCAAATGCGATTTTCCGCGCGATCGAGAACCGGCGCCCGCTCGTGCGATGCACAAACACAGGCGTCACCGCGTCGGTGGATGTTTTCGGCCGCGTCGAGCGGTGGCTCGATCCGTTTTCCATGGGAGCCGCTGCGAGGCAGTTGAATGTGCCGATGCCGATGCAGGAAACCTTCTACACGGGGCACGGGGAGATTTTTTCGATCATTTGTGCGGCGCTGGCGACGATGGCGCTCATCGCGCGGCTGTTTCTCATTCGACGTCGGCGACGACGTTCTTCGGCCGGAGCGTGAGATAAAGGACGACGGTTGCCGCGATGATGCCCACGGCGATGATGGGCGCGGTGCGGTCGGCGGGGTTCGGGCTGGTGAACGCACGGGCGAGGCGCGCCAGGAAGAGCCCGGCGCAAACGAGTGCGCCAAGCAGCGGCACCGCACCGTGGACTTCGAAGCCGCCGGTCGCTTCCCCGGGCCGGTTCTTCAGCACGAGGAGTACGATATGCACGCAGGTGAACACGGCGAGCAGCAGCAGCACGGTGGATTCGGCCAGGGCCTTCACACCGCCGGAAAGAATGAGCGCGCAGACGATTCCGAAAAGGCAGGCGATGGCCACGTGCGGCGTGCGCCGGCGGGGATGCACGCGGCCCAGCACGGCGGGCAGCAGCCCCTGGTGGCTCATGCCGTAGAGCAGCCGCGACCCCATCAGGTAGTTCAGCAGGGCCGTGTTGCCGATGGCGAAAATCGTGATCCCGATATAGACGCGCTCGATCCCGCCGAACCACGGCGCGGCGTGGCGCGCGACCTCCATGAGCGGCGTTTTGCTCGCGGCGAGTTCCTTCCACCCGAGCACGGAGACGGCGGTGATCGCGACGGCGATGTAGATGAGCGTGGCCGCGATCATCGCACCGATGAGGCCGAAGGGAATGTCCCGGCGCGGGTTCTTCACCTCCTCGCTTACGTTCAGGATGTCCTCGAACCCGATGAACGAATAGAACGTGAGCACCGCGCCATTGATCAGCAGCGCGAATGTGATGCCGGAGCCGGCGCCGCCCGCGAGCGTGTCGCCCGGTGTCTCGAGGTAATTCACCCCGCCCCAGAAGCGCGCGCCGACGACGATGATGAAGATGAGCCCGCTGGCTTCGATGATGGTGCAGAGGGTGTTCAGCCAGATGCTTTCGCGGATGCCCCGGTAGATCACGCAACCGATCAGGGTGACGACGATGATCGCGAGGACCTTCTCGGAGATCTGCCATCCGAAGGCGCGCTGGAGATTTTCCGCGATGGCCTGTGAGCCGGTGGCCATGCTGGTGAGACCGCTCATCATCACCGCCATGCCCACGGTGTAGCTCAGCAGCGGTTTCTGGAATGCGCGCTGGGTCACATACGCGGCGCCGCCGGCTCGCGCATAACGGCTGCCCACGCAGGCATACGAGAGTCCCGTGAGCAGCGCCGCGACCATTGCGAGCAGGAATGCGAGCCACACCGCGTTCCCAAGCGATTCCGCCGCGCGTCCGACGAGCGCATAGATGCCCGCGCCGAGCATCGAGCCGAGGCCGTAGAACAGGATCTGCCATCGACCGAGGGTCCGCTGCAGCATTGGCTGTCCGTGGGGCTGCTCGGATCCGGAAGGGGCGGTCATCGCGTGCTCCTATCCGTGGTGGCGCGCCGAGGCAACCCGCCTGTTTGCCGGGCTCGCGCGGTGTTGCGAAATGTGTCGCCGGGCGGCTTGCATTTCACGAAAAGAATCCCGCGCATGAAGAGAATCGGAATGACCTTTTTATTCCACCCCGCGAGGGCTGCCCTCCTGCGAGCACTCCGGCTTGCATTTTTCTGCTCCGCGCTGGGGATCATGGCAGCAGATGCGCAGGTCCGGACTCCGTGGACGACCTCCCGCATTCACGGGATGCCCGGGCCCCCGAGGCCGTTCGTCGCCGAGCAGGTCTTCACGCAGATCCCGCTCGCGAATGCCCTGGACATGGTGGCGGTTCCCGGCCTCGGCCAGTGGCTCATCGCGGAGAACGGCGGAAAAATCCTGGCCGTGGCCGATGACACAGCGACGGCGGAGGTGGACGTGGCCGTCGATCTGAAGGCCGTGCATCCCGCTTGCGATCACGTTTACGGCATCGCGTTTCATCCGCGCTTTGCGGAGAACCGGCAGGTCTTCATCACCTACACGAATGGGAATCAGCTCGAAGACGGATCGCGCTTGTCCCGCTTCCGGGTGGTGCGCGAAAAGCCCCTGGCCATCGATCCCGCGAGCGAGGAGATCGTCCTCACCTGGCCAAGTGGCGGCCACAACGGGGCGGCGATCACTTTTGGCGATGACGGCATGTTGTATCTATCCACCGGCGATGCCGAGGTGCCTGCGCCGCCGGATCCCCGTGTCACGGGGCAGGACCTCGGTGATTTTCTGAGCTGCATCCTGCGCATCGATGTGGATCGCAGGGAGGAAGGCCGTGGCTACGCGGTGCCGAAGGACAATCCGTTCGTCGCCACTCCCGGCGCGCGCCCCGAGATCTGGGCGTACGGACTGCGCAATCCGTGGAAGATGAGCTTCGACCGGAAGACCGGAAACCTTTGGTGCGGCGATGTCGGCTGGGAGCAGTGGGAGATGATCCATCTGATCACGCGCAGCGGGAACTACGGATGGAGCTGCATGGAGGGAATCAACAGCCTCTTTCCCGCGCGCAAAGGTCCCACCCCCATTTCCCCGCCGGTCGTCACGCACGGCCATGATGAAGCGGCATCCATCACGGGCGGATTTGTCTATCGGGGGAAACGCCTGCCGGAACTCGCTGGCGCATACATCTACGGCGATTACGAAACCGGCAAGGTCTGGGCGCTCTGGCGCGACGGCGGGCAGAATGTCCGTCACGACGAGATCGCCGATACGAGCGCGAAGATCGTCACGTTCGGGGAGGCGGAGGACGGCGAGTTGTATTTCATCCACTACGGCAATCCCTCGACCGTGCATCGCCTCCTCCGCAATCCGCACGCCGGCAGGACGTCGCCATTTCCGAGGAAACTCGGCGTCACGGGCTTGTTTGCGGATGTCGCGAAGCAGACGCCGTCGTCGGGAGTGATTCCCTTCGGGGTCCGTGCGCCGATGTGGTCGGATGGCGCGGAGGGGTCGCGCTTCATCGGCATGGTCGCGGGCGAGGGCCTCAGCACGAAGGTCTGGCAGAACCGGAACGGGCGCACCGATTCGAAGGTCACATGGCCGAAGGACGCCGTGCTTGCGAAGACGATCAGCATGGAGATGGAGGCAGGCAACGCGGACTCGATGAGAAAGATCGAGACGCAGGTGCTGCATTACGACGGCGAAACTTGGAATGCCTACTCGTACCGATGGAATGATTCCGGCACTGACGCGGAACTTGTCGGTCCCGGTGGCGAGGAACGGACGCTCGAACTGGCCGGCAGCAAATTCCCGGGGGGCAGGCATCGCCATGCGTACCGGTTTCACAGCCGCGCCGAATGCCTGCGCTGTCACAACTCGTGGAACGGATTTGTCCTCGGCTTTCAGCCGCCGCAACTCACGGAGGATTCGGCGAAGCTCGTCGTGGAAGCCGGGCTCGTGGATCAGAATTACCTCGGTAAGAGCGCTGTGCGGCTCGTGGATCCGCATGATGACACGCAACCAGCCGATGCCCGTGCCCGGGCGTGGCTGCACGCAAACTGCGCCCATTGCCACCGCGAAAACGGCGGAGGTTCGGTGCCATTGATGCTGAACGCGGAAATGCCGCTGAACGAGATGCGCGCCCTCGATGAGAAGCCGGCCCGCGGCGAATTTGGCATGGCCGGATGCAGGGTGATCAAACCCGACGAGCCGTTGAAGAGCGCGCTCCTCCACCGGATCGCCACGACGGGTGCGGGGCACATGCCGGTGATCGGCGCACGCGAGGTCGATGACAAAGGACTGAAACTGATCGCGGACTGGATCCTCACGACTGGAAACGGTGAAGGCAAAATGCTGGACGTCCCCGCTTCCGCACCGGACTCGGCGGACGCGGCGCTGAACGCGGTCCTGTCCCGCGATGCGCTGGGAGCGGAGCGGTTCGCCGGGATGGTTCGACGCGCGGGCAGGTCGCCCGACGCCCACATCCGCGGATTGTTCGAGCGGTTTTTGCCCGACGAACTCCGCATCGAGACGCTCGGCGCCAGTCCGGACGTCGGCAAAATCACCGCGAAGAAAGGCGATGCCCGGCGTGGTGCGGAGCTGTTTTCACCGACTGGGAAGGCTTCGACTTGCCTGGCGTGCCACTTCATCAATGGCAGCGGACGTGATTTCGGCCCCGACCTTTCCAGCGCCGGGAAGCGGCTCACGAAGGCGCAGTTGATCGAGAGCCTGCTCGCACCGTCAAAACAGATGGTGCAGGGATTTCAGCCGGTGGTCGTGACGCTCAAGGACGGCGGCGCGCACACCGGCTTCCTCTTGAAGAGCGACGCCGATGCCGTGACGCTCAAGATCGCCGCAGGCCAGACCGTGGTCTTGCGCAGGGGGGAAATGAAAGGCGAACAGGCGCTCGCTGTTTCCCTGATGCCGGAAGGCCTGCTGCAATCCTTCACCGCGCAGGAGGCAGCCGATTTGATCGAATACCTCGCCAGCCTCAAAGGCCGTGAAGCCGGCAACTGATTTCCAATGAAAACCAATCGCAGCGCTCTTGTGTCTTGTCTCTCAATCCTGCTCGCGGCGTCCATCTCCGCTGCCGAAGTCGAAGGTCTCGCCCGCCTGAAATACAACAACCCCGGTCTCGTCGTGGATCTCGGCGTCGGGCTGTGGGCGTGGCCGCTGCCGATGGATTTCGACGGCGATGGCGATCTCGACCTCGTCGTGAATTGCCCGGACAAGCCATATAACGGCACCTACTTTTTCGAGAACGCGAGCGGCGACACGGTGAAGAACAAGATGCCTGTCTTCAAGCCCGGGCGTCGCATCAGCAAGGGATTGCAGAACGTGCAGGTGAGTTACGTGGATGGAAAACCGCGCGTGCTCTCGCCAGGCATGGAGTATCCCGACTTCCTCAAGACCGGGCTGGAGAACGGCAAGAAGCTGCCGCTGCCCGCGAACATCCACCCGAACAAAGTGCGCGCGAACATGTGGCGCACCGTGGATTTCGATGGCGACGGGAGGCTCGACCTCGTCGTCGGGGTGGGGGACTGGACGGAATACGGCTGGGACAACGCGTATGACGCAGCCGGCAAGTGGACGAACGGCCCGTTGCGCGGCTTCGTGTATTTCATCCGCAATTCTGGCACGACCGAGAAGCCCGTTTACGACAAGCCCGCGAAAGTCATGTCCGGCGACAAACCGGTGGAGACCTTCGGGTGGCCCTCGCCAAACTTCGCGGACTTCGACGGCGACGGCGCCCTCGACCTGCTCTGCGGCGAGTTCCTCGACCGCGCCCAAGTATGCGCCGTCGCGACGCCTCACCGTAGCCGACGACGTGAGTCCGCGGGCATTTCCTTCGGCGTGGCTCGCCGAGCAGGAAGCCGCGAAACTCCCCGGGTCCCCGCGCCCGCTCACGATGGATCTCGAGATGATCACGCCGACCGCAATCGACTGGGACAAGGACGGCGACCTCGATCTCATCGTCGGCGACGAGGACGGGCGCGTGGCGTTCGTCGAAAACACCGGCAAGTTTACCGGGGACCACACCCCGCAATTTCTCCCGCCCGTCTACTTTCAGCAGGAGGCCGATGATCTGAAATGCGGCGCGCTCGCCACGCCCGTCGGCTTCGATTGGGACGAGGATGGCGACCTCGACATCATCAGCGGCAACACCGCGGGC
>JBEBGK010001136.1:0-1585 GCA_040081515.1 Chthoniobacteraceae bacterium | reverse complement strand
GCATCCGCGCATCCTCGCGCAGATCCTACAGCTCACCGCCGCCGCCGCGAAGACCCGCACGCCGCACACCTACGCATCGTGGCTCGAAGGCCGTTCGAGATCGTAGCCGCGTCTCGTAAGAGCGCGGGGATGCATTCTCGCTTCCATTCCAGCGTTGGATCTGCCCGCGCTCTCACGAGACGCGGCTACAAGAAGAACTTGAACCGCTCTAGCCCGCGAACTGCAGCTCCGCCAGCCGCCGGTACATGCCTCCCGGTCGCAGGATCAAGTCGTCGTGCGTTCCGGATTCCACCACCCGTCCGGCATCGAGGACGTAGATGCGGTCACATTTGCGCACCGTCGCCAGCCGGTGCGCGATGATGAATGCCGTCCGGCCCGCGAGCAGCGTCTCGAGCGCCTGCTGGATGAGCCCCTCGCTTTCGCTGTCGAGCGAACTGGTCGCCTCATCCAGCAGGAGGATCCCGGGATTCCGGATGAAGGCGCGCGCGATCGCCACCCGCTGCCGCTGGCCGCCTGAGAGCTTCACGCCCCGCTCGCCGACCATCGTTTCGTATCCTTCCGGGAATCGCTCGATGAATTCCGCGCAGTTCGCGCGACGCGCGGCATCGCGAATCTCCTCATCCGTGGCACCCGGGCGGCCATAGGCGATGTTGTCGCGAATCGAACCCCCGAAAAGCAGCACCTCCTGCGGCACCAGCGCCATCCGCGCACGGACCTCCGCGGGATCCACCTCCCGGATGTCACGGCCGCCGATCGAAATCCGCCCCGAATCCGAATCGTAGAAACGCAGCAACAACGAAATGACCGTGCTCTTTCCCGCGCCGCTCGGACCGACGAGCGCAATCCGCTCCCCGCGGCGGGCCTCCAGCGAGACACCGCACAGGACGGGCAGGTCGGACCGCGACGGATAGCGGAAATGGACATCCTCCATCCGCACCGATCCCTCTTCCGCTGTCGGAAGCGCGGATTTCTCCGAAGTCACACCGGCGACCGCGCGGCGCTCGGGCTGCTCGCCGAGCAATTCGCGCAACCGATGCGATGCGCCAGCGCTCTTCTGCACGGAGCTGATCAGTTCCGCGACCGACGAGACACCCCCGCCGATGAACAGTGTGTAGAGCGTGAACTTTGTGAGTTCGCCATGCGTCAGCTCGCCCGTCTGCATCAGGTGCGCCCCGCGCCAGAGCACGAGCACGATGGCGCCGAAGATTCCCATGATGATGAATGAAATCAGCGCCGCCCGGTACCGTGCGCCGCGCAGGACCGTCGCGAGAAACGCATCGATCGCGGCACCGTACCGCCGCTGCTCGAAGCCCTCGTTACCGAACGCCTTCACGCTCGCAATCCCCTGCAAAGTCTCCTCCACCACCGTCCCAGCCTCCGCCAGCCTGTCCTGTGCGCGGCGTGAAATTTTCCGGACGCTGCGCCCAAACAGCACGGCCAGCGCGATGACAACGGGAAACGAAATCAGCATCAGTCCCGCAAGCCGTGGCGACGTGAGGAAGATCGCGACCATTCCCCCGAGCAGCAGCATCCCCTGCCGGATCGCCTGCGGAACCGAGACGCAATAAAACTCCTCGAGCAATGT
>JBEBGK010000200.1:0-6434 GCA_040081515.1 Chthoniobacteraceae bacterium | reverse complement strand
GCCAATGCGCAGGCCGTCATCCAGGAATGGATCGACACCGCACGCTCCCTTGGCCGCCCCATCCCCGAGCCGCGCGGCAAACTCGCCTACGCATAGCCTGCAGGCCCGAACTCCAGCCATGACCGGCACCCTGCCCGAATTCGCCGAAGACGTCCGCCCATGCGCCGGGGATTCGGGCCGCCGGGAGGCGGGCGGGAAGGAGCTTGCGAAGCAAAAGGCCGAAGGGCAGGGCTGCGGGAGCAGCCGATGCCAATTCGCGGAGCAGGGCGCGGAGGTTTACACAGTCACTTGAATCCAATATAGTTCCCCCATGAGCACGATACAGTTGATCGAAAAGGAGATCGCCAGTCTGCCCGAGCCGCAGCAGCGCGAGGTCTATGACTTCGCCCGTTTCCTCCGCATCAAGACGCAGGACGAACACTTCGACGGCCTGCTGGTCAGCGAAGCCGTGCTGGCCCGTGATTGGAATGCACCTGGGGAGGATGAAGCATGGGCAAGCCTGTAGCAGGCGATGTCGTGGTGCTGCCCTTCCCGCAGACCAACCTTCAGGCAGGCAAGCGCCGCCCCGCGCTCGTCGTCGCCGATCTTCCGGGTGACGATCTCATCCTCTGCCAGATCACCAGCCAGCTCCGCTCCGACGGCTTCTCCATACCGCTCGCTCAGGCTGATTTTCAGAGCGGTCGGCTCGCTCAGGACAGCTACATCCGTCCGCAACGTCTGTTCACCGTCGAGAAAAACGTCGTCCTCTACACCGTCGGTCAGGTGACGCTCCCGAAGCTTCAGGAAGTGCAGGCGAGACTCCGCGGATTGTTCGCTTGATCAAAACCGCCCGTCCCGGAACTCCAGCCATGACCGACGCCCCGCCCGAAATCGCCGACATGGCGCGCGCACCATCTCCCCGTCATCGTCTGGCAGAATGGCAAGGTCGTGGAGCAACCGGCATGAGCGTTCTTGAGGACGAGCACCCTCGCTAAAGCAAGACCGCGCGATGCCGTATGAATTCCACGACACCTCGCACGTCGAGAAGCGTGCCCGCGAACGCGGATTCACCGTCGGGCAGGCCATGCTTGCAATCAAGGACCCCGGCTCGATCCTCAAGACTCCGCCCCGTCGCGGCAATCATGGCGGAATGCTTTGGTTGTTCTTTCGCGCTTTCGAGGGTAGAACTCGGACAGTCTTCGCAGAAATCAAACTCCATGAGTGCTGGATCATCACCGGATACTGGGCCTGACCTTCACGGGTTCGTCATCCCCATCACCGCGCCTCCGATTGTGGAAATAGACACGGAGGCGACGGCAGCCTCCATCCGCCTGCGAGAGACACCGATTGTGCGCACGGAGCCGTTCGCTTCCGAGCGCGGGCTCGTGATGCTCGATTTCGATGCGGCAGGCGCCGTCGTCGGCATCGAGGTCGTCGGCCAGCAGGAGTTCAGCATCCGCGAACTCATCAGGCTGCTCCCGGTGCAGACCACGGAGGCCGTCCTCGACCGCACCCGCTACGTGTCAGCCAAGCTCGAAGCTGCCTGAGCCGCATGTCTGCAACCGGGCCGATGCGCTACGAACTCATCATCCACTGGAGCAAGGCCGGCGGCTCATTCATCGTTGAGGTTCCCGAACTGCCCGGCTGCATGGCCGATGGCGCCAGCGATGAGGAGGCCGTGGCCAATGCGCAGGCCGTCATCCAGGAATGGATCGACACCGCACGCTCCCTTGGCCGCCCCATCCCCGAGCCGCGCGGCAGGCGCGTTTATCGCGGGCGTGCCGGCGGAATTCCCACTGTTGACACTGTTGGTCTGCAGCGAAATCATCCTTTTACGGTTTAGACGTTTCCGATGCCCGCCGAATCACAACTTCTAGAGCCAGTTTCACTCAAGCTCGAGCTAAAAGGCCGACTCAGAAATGTCGGAAAGCTCAAGCATTGGTACGTCTCGATTGCTGAGGCCGTCCAGAATTCGATGGATTCCCTGCTAGATTCGGGAACAGGCGGTAAGATCACAGTAACGATTCGGCGGACCGATGATTTGGCTTCGCGTGGAGGTGCGAATCGGCCGGTCGATTCGGTGGAGATTGAGGATCAAGGTGTTGGATTCGACAACGCCAACTTTGAATCATTCTGTACACCGGACAGTGTTCACAAGCTGGCTCGCGGAGGTAAGGGACTTGGGCGCTTTCTCTGTTTGCAGGCGTTCCACCGGGTCGAAATCGATTCCGTTTATCAAGACGGTGCCAGCCGGCGGCGACGGCGGGCAGTCCTCCAATTTGACAATCCACAGTTGTCTGCGCTGGATCAGCCCGCAAACGATTCGGTACAGTTAACCAAAGTGGTTCTGGAGACGCTTCGGGACGACTACTCCTCCACGGCATCAGTTTCGCCCGAAACTATTGTTGACTGGCTAATCGAGCACTTCTTGCCGGTGCTTGTAGAGAAGCCTGGATGGCTTGAGGCGTTCATTGTTCGGGACGGCAAGAAGCCGGTAGACCTGACCAAATTGGTCGAAGGGCGGGCAGCATGGAAGGAATCGTTTGAAATCAGAACCTATGGTTTTGATCTTGTGTGCTACGCCATCTCCAATGAAGCAAAGGCCAATAAACTTCGCTTAGTCGCAGCCGGTCGGATAGTGGACGCGAATACGCAGCCAGTAGAGCATTACCTTCCACATCTTACGACGATTGCTGATGGAACTCCCCATTTAATTTTGGTGCGCTCCCCGTTTTTCGATGAGCATGTAAATGACGCCCGAAACGGCGTTTCTTTTTCGGAGGAACCGGATGGGTCCCTCTTGGGCGTATCGGCTTCTGAGTTTCGAGCCGCATGCGCCGGAGCAATGCGGAAGCGTCTTGAGGGACGACTAAGCGAGTCGATAAATCTATTCAAGCGTCGCATCTCGGAAGTCGTCACAAAGTGCGCACCGTATTACCGTCCGTTACTGGGTGGGTTCTTTGAAAGTAAAGAATTCAGTGGTTTGAGCAGTGCGTGCCGCGACGAAGATATCCTCGTTGGGTTGGACACTTTCAAAAGGAAAGATGCCGAACGTTTGAGAACAGAGAGCCGACGAATCGCCCGCCTCAAAACCGAGGAAATCGGTTATTGGGAGAGCGCCCGTAAGGTCGCAGCCCAGATCGAGATGCAGAAAAAAGTCGCCCTCGCCGAGTACGTCACTCTCCGGAAAATCGTGCTCGATAGATTGGAGCAGCTCATTGAACTGGGCGAAAACGGCAAGCCTCACAGGGAAGCGGCGATCCACGACCTCATCTTTCCGCAACGCACCGATTCCGAATCCAGCCCGGGAGTCGACCATCAGTTATGGATTGTAGATGAGCGGCTTGAATCACACGAATACCTCGCATCCGACCAACCAATAGACCGAAAACAAGGCGACCGCCCCGATCTCCTGATTGCACTGGATACGCCTGGCGCTTTTGCCTGCGAGCCGTTTTCAAAGTCGGCGGGTTATGAACGTGTTGTGCTTGTCGAGTTTAAGCAGGCCCTCAAGGAATTGACCTCTGTGCCGACGGACGAACTGCCCCATCAGCAAATGATGCGCTATGCAGACAAAATCGAACGCGGCAAGGCTCAGCATTTTGGTAGCGGACGCCTCATTGTTGCCTCTAAAGCCCGATTCTACATGTATGCCATCTGCGAGTTGTCCGAAGACCTGCTGAAACGACTCGAGAAGAATGGTTTCACAAGGTCCCCGACTGGTGACGGAGCATTCTGGCCGACAAACAACGGGAGATACTACGTCGAGTATATTTCGTTGCCGAAACTTCTCGAAGACGCAAAATCCCGCAACTTCGCATTCTTCCGGAAGCTGGGATTGGAGGGTTGACGCGCTATGCGAGCCAGAGTGCCAGACTGATTCACGCTCGCCTTCCATTGTTCGAAATTGACTCCTATGGCTAAGGGTAGAAAACCGCGCTGGAACATATCACCTGTCAAGAACGGCATCGTGACGGTCGAGCTATTCAAATGGGACTACTTCAATGATTACATCTTCCAGGAGCTCTTGGATTACACTGGTTACGTTTTCCGTGGGCACCGTTGCGACAATTGGAACCTTGAGTCAACGCTTGACCGTGTAACTTCACAAAGCCCGCGTCGTCATCAGCATCTCACGGCATTCAAACTTGCAGTCCGGGGGCGGCGTGGGCCGAATCCGGCAAAGCTTGAAACGGAAAATGACTGGTGGGCGCTCGGGCAGCATCACGGCCTAAAGACTCCGCTTCTTGACTGGACGAAATCGCCGTTCGTGGCGGCATACTTTGCTTTTGCAGGGGACCGCGACAAAACTACGCCTCGGCGGGTCGTGTGGGCACTCTCCCGCGTCTCGGTCGAACGCAAGTCGAAACAGATTCAGGAAGCATTTACGAAATCGGGGCGTATCGGACGAGCACCGATCGTAGAATTCTTCACTCCGCTGTCTGATGAGAACGCGCGGCTCGTCAATCAGGGAGGGCTTTTTTCGCGCGCTCCTGACGGCGTAACAATTGAAGACTGGATGGAGGAAAACTTTCCGGACAGCGACCCTTCTGCGAACAGAATGATCGCAATTAAAATTACGATACCAAACCACAACCGTACAGACGCGTTACGGTCGCTAAACCGCATGAATATCAATCACCTCACGCTTTTTCCGGACCTCTATGGGGCGTCCGCTTTCTGCAACACCGAACTTGAGATTGCAAAATACTGAAGGATAAGAAGGGACAGATTATTTGCGCCGCAGATGCGCCGAGGTTGACTGAGACTCCCGAAGAGCCGATTGCGAAGAAGAAGGAGCTGCTTTTTGGATGTCTTCGGCCGGGCGAAGTTGGGGAACGCTTAGGGCAGCCTGGTAGCGGAATTTTTAATCGTGGGAGTAGGGAGGGATCTTCTACCCCGCGGAGCGCCAAAGCCGGGAACGAGTTTCACGCTCACTCCTGGTCGAAATAATCTCCATCAACGTGCTTCACTTCGTAGGCGTGAGACTTGGAAACCCCGATGTTGTGTTGAATCATGAGGTCGGCCAGCCTGTCTCCGTCGATCAAGATGACCTTTTGCGGGACCTTCTTCGCATAGGCGACTGCGGTATCAGCGAAGTCGCTCGTTGTAATGAAAACGCCTTTGTGGGCCTGCTGTCCGGCCAAGGCTCCAACGAAGCTTTGAATTTCCTTTCGCCCGACGGTCTGTTGCCACCGCTTGGCTTGCAGATAAATCACGTCCAAGCCGAGCCGGTCTTCATTGATCACACCGTCGATGCCCTCGTCTCCCGAGGCTTTGGTCACTTGAGCCGCCTCTTCACGCGAGCCTCCGTAGCCCATTGCGACCATCAGATCGAGGACGAGCTGCTCGAATCGAAACGGGTCCATTTTCGCCACAAGATCCAGAAGTTCCTTTTTCAATGCTGCGTGGAGCATGAGATAGGCGGCACCGATCAACTCTTCGGGCGTCTTCCCCTTTGTGGGCGCGTCATTTTCCCCGTCATCAGTTTTCCCCTCCTTCTTCCCGACCTTCCTGGTGCCCGTAGCCTGGGCGAACTTCACGAACTGCGGAAATTGCATCAAGAAATCCCGGTCGATCAACTTTGGCTTCTGTTCGGCAACCTTCTTTCCCTCTTCTGTGATGACGTAGAGCCCTCTCTTTGGCCGGTCGAGCAGCCCGGCGCGGAAAAGATCATAGCAGGCCCAGTTCGTCCGATTGTGCCATCGGCGCTGACTGCCACTGGGTAGCACCTCGTTCTGTTCCTCCTCCGTCAACTTGAAATGCTTGGCGAGGACCACGTAAATCTCAGAAATTTTGTGCGGGTTCCCATCAGCAAACAACTGGAGTGCCGGCGCTTTGATTTCGTTGAATTCGGGGACGGGCATGCGGCGGGAGTAGCAGGCTGGTGGCGGGGTGCAAAGCCCGCTTTCGGCATTTCGAAGAGGGGGGAGCTGCTTTTTACCGATGACTTCGGGCGGGCGGAGCTGGGGATGGCTCGGGGGAGCGTGGTGCCGGCTTTTTCCGATCGGGAATGGCGACTTGCATTGTCGCAAGCGCCCAGCGCTGCGGCCGCATTTTGTCGTGTCATCGTCCGCCGTTTCGGTTACCCGGCACGAATGGCCAGAGCGTTGCTGTGAGCGTCCAAGTTTCACCTTCTCCGCGCCTCCTGACCCTCCTCCGATGACCGCCCGCGAACTCCAAATCCGGCTCCAGGCCGCGCAACCGCCGACGCTCCTCCATGTGCTGCCGCCCGAAGTCTTCGCCGCCACGCGCATCCCCGGTTCGCTGAACGCGTGTGTGTATGAGATGACCTTCCTCGATCCAGTCCGCGCGCTCGCATCCGATGCATCCGCGCCCATCGTCGTCTATGGCGCTGGAGAGGGTTCACTCGACGCCGCGAGTGCCGCGGAGAAACTCCGCGCCGCCGGCTATGCGCAGGTGCATGCCTTCGATGGCGGACTCGCGGACTGGCG
>JBEBGK010000004.1:0-22609 GCA_040081515.1 Chthoniobacteraceae bacterium | reverse complement strand
GTCTTGCGGCCGGCGAGGCTCGCGCCGAGGTTGATGCCGACGGCCTCGCCTTCGCTCGTGGCGCCCACGTAGTCGAGTTCGCGGTCGTTGATCACCGCATTGATCAGCGGCGTGAGGAAGGAGCAGGGGACGCCGGAGAAAAATGAGTAGCCGAGCGCCCGCAGCCTTCCGAGAAGCGCTCCTGCTTCGATCATTCCGCGCTGAGCCGGGCGAGGCTGGCCTTCGACGAGGGCCGCTTCGGCCGGTTCGGCGGTGTTGCCGCGGCCCTCTGTACCCCGTTGGCGGCCTTTTCAGCCTGCGCTGCCGGTTGCGCGGCGTCGCTGCCGGGCAGGTATCGCTGTTCGGCCTCGGCCAGTTCGTCGGCGTACTGAAGCCGGAAGACCTCCTGCAACGGAGCGATCCGACCGGCGATTCCGGTGACGGATTGCTCCTCGAAGATCTGCCGGCACGTCGCCTGCATCGCCGCGATCGAGCTGCGCAGATTGTGATTCGCCCACACGACGGCGCGGAATCCCGCATCCGCGAATACCGCGGACGGCGTCTGGCTGAACGTGGTGGGCACGACGATCAACGGCGTCGGGCGATCCCATTCCGCGGCGAAGGCGAGCACTTCGTCGGCGTCGGTGCGTTTGCTGTGGACGAGCAGGGCGTCCGCCCCGGCGTCGGCGTAAAGATGCGCGCGATGCATCACCTCCTCGAGCCCCACTCCGGCGATGAACCCTTCCAACCGTGCGACGATGCAGAAATCCGCGCGGATCTGCGTGTCCTTGCCCGCCTTGATCTTCCCGGTGAACTCGAGTGGATCGACCAGCTTCTTCCGGCCCTCGCTCAGCGAGTTCCGCTTCGGGAACACCTGGTCCTCGATGCAGACGCCGTCGATGCCGCGCTGCTCGAGTTTCCGCACGAGGCGGCGGACGTTGTTGAAATTGCCAAAGCCGGAATCCCCATCGAGCAGGATCGGCAGCCGGGTGGCGTCCCGCATGAATTCCACGACCTCGAGCACCTGCGTCCAGCTCACCTCATTGCAATCGCGCACGCCCAGCGAGGCCGACATGGAAAGCCCGCTTGCCCAGATCCCGGCAAAGCCCGCCTCCTCGACGATCTTGGCGCTCAGTCCATTGTGAGCTTCCATGAAGAACTCCAATTTCTGGGAATTCAGCAGGTCTTTCAGCCCGCGCGGCTGCGTTGGATGGCGGTTCGATTTCAAGAGAAGGAGGGGGGAGGAGTTGGTCGCTATGCGATTGCCCGTGGGAGACAGGCTAACAGAGGACGATGCCGGTTCAAGCACGGACTCTCCCGCAGGAGGCTGGGCTGGGCGAAGGCAGGGCAATTTACGGAATGACTTTTTCACCGGCGCCTCTGCGGCTTCTGCGCAAATGGGCGCGGCCGTTGCGCTTCAGAAAAAAGTTGCCCCGGATTTTGAACGCGGTGCCGGGGTCCTTGTCTCAGGATACCGTCACCTGTATTACAGCCGGTTAATGACAGCATTTTTCATCGTTGGTTTTGTCCTGATTCTGCTCTTTTCACTCTGGGCACAATGGAGGGTGAAGAGCGCGTTCACGCAGTTCTCCGAGGTCCCGGTGGACTCGGGGCTGACGGGGGCACAGACCGCGCAGAGGATTCTCGACGCGGCGGGAATCAATGACGTCGAGATCACCGAGACGCAGAGTTTCCTGGGGGACCACTACGATCCGAAGCATCGGCGCCTCTGTCTCTCGAGCGGGGTGTATCACACGCCCTCGGTGGCCGCGGTGGGAATCGCCGCGCACGAATGCGGGCACGCCATCCAGCACAAGATCGGCTACGCGCCCCTGAAGGCCCGCTCGGCGGTAGTGCCGCTCGCCGCGGTGGCGGACAAGATTCTGTTCTTCTTCCTGTTCCTGGGCGGTTTTGTCTTCGGGGGCTTCGGTCCGAATGGCAACGGGATGTTCCTGGTTCAAATCGGCTTCTGGTGCTATCTGGTGATCGCCGTCTTTCAGTTCATCACGCTGCCGGTGGAATTCGACGCCTCGCGCCGCGCGAAGCTGATCCTCGGCGAAATGGGAATCGTCCGCCAGGGAGGCGAGGCTGCCGGCGTGAACAAAGTCCTCGACAGCGCCGCGCTCACGTACGTTGCTGCGTTTGTCGCCACGCTCTTTCATTTGATCCGGTTCTGGCTGATGATGCAGTCAGGAAGAAGCCGCGACTAAATGACCGCCTCCTCGCTGCCTTTCAATCCGCTCGTGTCCTCACCTCAACCAGCACAATCGGCCTTCCCCGTCGCGCCGCTAGCCGGTATCAAGGACGCCCGAGCAATGGAGCAGGACCAGAGCCGCCGCGAAGACGAGGAACTTGTCGCCCGTGCGCAGACGGGCGACGCGGCTGCATTCGATGCGCTCGTCATCAAGCACAGCCCGCGTCTTTACGCGCTGGTGTACAACATGACGGCCAATCATGAGGACACGAACGACCTTCTCCAGGACGTCTGGACGAAGGCCTACCGGAGCATCGGAGGTTTCCGCGGCAAATCGCAGTTCTACACCTGGCTGCACTCGGTTGCGGCGAACACGACTGTCAATTTTCTCAAGAAGCGCGGCCGCCGCTGGACGATGAGCCTCGACGACGTGGACAACGGCATCCTGCAGGACAAGGAATTCGTCGAGTTGCAGGCGAACAGCACGCCGGTCCGCGAGACGGACCTCGGTGAGATGCAGCAGCGCATCACCGAGGCGATGATGAAACTGACGCCCGAGCACCGCGCCGTGGTCACGATGTTCGACATCCAGGGGATGCCGCACTCGGACATCGCGAAGATCCTCGGGATCAGCGAAGGCACCGTCCGCTCGCGCCTTTTTTATGCCCACAAGCAGCTCCAGGCCTGGCTCTCCGAATTTGCCCCCGTTCACTCCAACCCAGCGTAGCACCATGACCAACCAACCGCTCGACGAAACCCAGCTCCAGATCCTCCTGCGCCTCAAGCGTCACGAGCAGCCGCCTCCAGGCTACTTCGATGAATTGCTCCACAGCGTCCATCGCCGTCAGCGCGAGGAATTGCTCCGGCGGCCCGCCTGGCACATCGCGTTGGAGCGCGTGCGCGCCTTCTTCGCTCCGCTGCGGGTGGACTGGGCTCACGCCGCCTCCATGGCTGCGCTGCTTGTGCTCGGCATCGCCGCCATCCGTGTGGCGCTGCCGGATCGCGTCACGGAAGATGTGCAGTTTGCGGGCAATTCTGAAGCAGTCCAGGGGCAGCGGCTTGTCTCGGAGCCGATGCTCACCCTCGAGCCGCGCGGCCTCGCCGGCGTGGCGGTCGGGCCCGAAAGGCGCGCCCCCCGGCCCCAGGCGCCGGCGGACCCGGATGCTCCGACCCGCTTCATCATCGACACTCAGCCCGTAAGCTATGAGACGAAGCAGTTTCGCTTCTAGTATCGCGGTCATCGCGCTCGGAGCCGTCACGCTTCTCCGCGGCGACGAACCCGCGAAAGCAGTTGCCTCGCAAGCCGAGGCACTTTCGAAGGAGGTTCGTGCCGTGGTCGAAAAGGTCGGCGACGCGATCTGCCGTGTCGAGGCGGACGACGAGCATGGCCATCTGAAGGGCACCGGCTTTTTCATCGACGCGGACGGCACGCTGCTCACGAGCTTCAGCATCGGCGGCGAGTCGCGCAACATCATCGTGACGGCGGGCGAGCAGCGGTTCCCCGCCACGCGCCTTGTCGCGGATTCGCGCGCTGGCATCGCTGTGCTGAAGGTCGTCGCTGAGCGGCCCGTGCGCTGCCTGAAATTTGGTGACTCCTCCGAGCTCGCCGTCGCTTCGCCGGTAATGACCGCCGGCTATCCGCTCGACCTTCCCCTTTCGCCCAGCTTCGGGCTCGTCGCGGGCATGGAGATCAAGATCCACGTGGGAAATGAAGAGCGCTACCTGGCCACGCGTCACATCCGCGCCAACGTCCCCGTGCAGCGGGGACAGGGCGGCTCCCCCGTGCTGAATCTGCAAGGCGAAGCCGTCGGCATCCTCATCAGCACCGTCGAGGAAAACAGCGGGATCTTTGCGCTGCCCATCGAGGCGGCGGCGAAGGTGCTCCACGATTTCCGCACCCATGGTCGCATCCGCCAGGGCTGGCTCGGCGTCGATGTCCGCGAATTCGATCCGCCCTTGGCGGGAAGCTCGGCCCGCATCCAGACCTTGCGCGAGGACGCACCCGGTTACTTGGCGGGCCTCCGTCCCGGCGATGTTCTCCTGAGCGTCGGCAGATGGAAGATCTCCACGCCCGAGGATGTCCTGAACGCCGCTTTCTTCGTGACGTCCACCGAACCGCTGAAGATGCGTGTCCTCCGCGGAGCCGTGCAGCGCGAATTCTCCGTCACGCCGACCGACCCTCCGGACGGTTCGATGCCGAGCATTGAGCGCCAGTTGCCCCCCGCGCTGGGAGCTTCCGGGCTGGAAAAGCCCCTCGGCCTGGGCAAGTAGCGGTCCCGCTCAGAGCCGCCCGAGCAGCGCCTCCATCTCTCCGAGCCCGGGGATCCGCCGGACGACTTCCCGCAATGCCGCCATGGCCGCCGGGATGAATTGCAGGAAAGCCCCGCGCCCATCGAGGTGGCCGAGCTTGCCGTAGGCCCCGAGCGCCTGCATCAGGCGCTGCATCGCGCACAGATCGTAGAGCGCGCGGAACTCGGCAGCATCCGCCGGCTTCGTCGCGGCCAGATAGTATGCGAACAATTCGTCGTGCTCCGCGACGGACAGTTGCACGTAGGGATCGAGCAGCAGGGACGCGAGGTCGTACTGCGCCAGCCCGGGACGCAGACCTTGGAAATCGATCAGGCAGGGCTGCCCCTCGCGAATCATGACGTTCTGGCTTTGGAAATCCCGATGGACCAGACACCGGGGTTGCGCGGCGAGCTGTGCGCCGATTGCGACGAGCCTCGCCCGGTCCACGTGGCCGGAGATTTCAGCGGAGGGAATCGCGAAGTGCCGCCCCAGGCAGTGCTCGATGAAATAGTCCTGCTCCCACTGGTAGAGTGCTTCGTCAAACGGCGGCTGCAACGCCGGACAACCCGCAGCCAGGTGCGCCCGCGTGTGGAGCAGCAGCGCCTGATCGAGCGTGCGCTGGTAAAGGGCGCGCCTCTCGCTCCAGCCCGCGCCGCGAAACGCCCACAAGTCCTCGGCTCCGGCATCCTCCATCAGCATGATCCCCTCCTTTCCGTCGTGGAAAAGAATGCGCGGCACCCGCACTCCCACGCGGCCGAGGAACTCCGCGATCGCCGCGTAGCCGGCGTTGTCCGCGCGATCGAGCGTGTAGCGGATCAGGATGCAGGATTCCGCACCGGCACGTACGCGCCAGAACTTGCGACCGGAGCCGCCTTTCTCGATGGGTTCGACGGAGATGGACATGTCAGGCGACCGTAAACCACCGGCCCGATCCTTTTCCGGGACGGTTGATTTCATTTTTGCCTGTCCGGGATATGTCAGCTAGCCTAAGCACTGAAAAGATGAAACCGGTAAAGGACCCGAAGATACTGGTGGTGGATGATGACGCGGCTGTCGCCGACTGCGTACAACAGTTCCTCAAGGAAGCCGGTTATTCGGTCCATGTCGTGACCAACAGCACCGAGGCGCTCGGCAGAATCACCGCCAGCATCGACGCCTACGACATTCTCATTTCGGACAACAGCATGCCGCACCTCTCGGGAAGCCAGCTGATCGAGCAGGCTCGGAAGGCGGGATTCCAGGGCAAGGTGGTTGTGTATTCCGGAAGCGTCTCGCCCGACGAGGAACTGGAATACAAGGCCCTCGGCGCGGATGTCGTCCTGAGGAAGCCGTTCGACTTGAAGTTGCTCGTCCCCACGGTCGTGGATCTCTGTGGCCACGACCGCGATGACGGGAAACCGCCGGCCTGATTCACGCGGCTCGGCGCCGCTGTTCTTCGATTGCGGATTGCCGGTGCCCGGTTCAATCCGGCGCGAAATCGGCATCCACATGCTCGCCGGCGGCGCGGACGCCGTCCGCGACGATGCACCGCGCGAGTCGAGATCCCGGCGCAACCTCGGCGTCCTCCCAGACGATGCAATCGCGCAATTCCGCCCCTTCGCCAATCCGTGCGCCCCGGGCGATGGCCGTCGCCCCGGAAATCCGCGCATCCGTCGCCACGTGTGCATCCGCCGCGATCCACGGCGCGCCACGGTTCGCGAGCGCGGCGTGGACGGCGAGGTATTCTCCGCGCGTGCCGAGATCCCACCATGCGCCGTCGTCGATCACGATTCCACCGAGTTTTCCGCCGGTGCGGATCATCTCGTGAAAGATCGGCACCACCGAAAGTTTCCTGCCCGCCGGTATCCGTGAGATGAAGCCGGGCTCCATCACGTAGATGCCGGTGAAGAGATGGTGTGGTTCCACCTCCGGGCGGAGCGCCCTCCGCAGGTCGATCACGCGACCGCTCGCCTCATCGAATGCGACATTTCGATTTCCCCCTCGCGAGCGCAAAACCAGCGTCACCTCGTTGCCGTGCTCACGATGGCGGGCGAGCAGGGGAGCAAGCGGCAGATCGCTGAAAATGTCGCCGTTATAGACGACGAAAGTCCCGCCTTCGAGCTGCGCGCGCGCATTCCAGATTCCCCCCGCGGTTTCGAGCACCTCGGGCTGCTCCTCGACAAATGCGACCGGCCGCCCCTCCCACCGTCCATCGGGAAAGAACTCCCCGTACCGCTCCGCATGCCAGTGCGTGTTCACGACGAATCGCTCGATGCCGACCGCGGCCAGGTGCCCGAACGCATGCGCGAGCAGCGGGCGGTTCGCCACCGGGATGAGCGGCTTCGGCCGGCGGTTGGTCAGCGGCCGAAGCCGCGTTCCAAGGCCGGCTCCCAGGACGAATGCCGTGCGCGGTGCGCTGTTCACGCCGCGAGTATCCCGAGGGACGGACGAATGCCAAACGCCGAATCCGGCTGCTGCATCCCGGCGTTACATCACCTCACCGACGAGGTCATAGACCTGCATGCCGGTGATGCGCACGTTCACGAACTCCCCGACGGGCGCGGGCTTCTTCAGCAGGATGCGGCCGTCGATGTCCGGCGCGTCGGTCTCGCCGCGGGCGATCAGCGGCTGGTCCACGACGGCGCGGATCGTTTTGCCGACCTGCGCCTTGCTGATCTCGGCGGCGATTTTCTGCTGGAGCTTCATCGCCTTCTTGAAGCGCGCCTGCTTCACCTTCGCGGGCAACTGGCCGTCCATCTTCGCGGCGCGCGAACCTTCCTCCTGCGAATACATGAACACGCCGAGCCGCTCGAACCGCGTGCGCGCGATGAAGTCGAGGAGGTATTCGAATTCCTCCTCCGTCTCGCCGGGGAAACCGACGATGAAGGTCGTCCGAATCGCGATGCCGGGGATCCCGGCGCGGATGCGCGTGATGAGATTCTCGATATGCTCGCTGCTCGTCTCGCGCTTCATGATCTCGAGCATGCGCGGGTGGATGTGCTGCAACGGCATGTCCACGTAGCGCGCGACATGGCGCGTCTTCGCGATGCACTCGATGAGTTCGTCGCTCCAGTGCGCCGGATGCGTGTAGAGCAGTCGGATCCAGAAATCGCCCGGGATCTTGTCCAGTTCCTCCAGCAGATGCACGAGCGTGACGCCACGCGACGGGTCCACCTTCTGCCGCGGCCCCGCCTTTTCCGACCACAGGTCCATGCCGTAATAAGTCGTGTCCTGGCTGATGAGATTGATCTCCTTCACGCCCTCCGCGACGAGCCCGCGCACTTCCGCGACGACGCTCTCGATGGTGCGCGAACGATGCCGCCCGCGCATCTGCGGGATGACGCAGAAGCTGCACGGGTGATTGCAGCCTTCCGCAATTTTCGTGTATGCCGTGTGCGGCGGCGTGAGGCGTACGCGCGGAGTGTCCCAGTCGGGAATGTAAACCGGCTTGCGTGAAACGAGATTCAGCGGCGCCCATTCCTCATCGAGGAGCACGTCGGCCTTCGCGTCCGTGACTGGTGACTGGGAACCGGGGACTTGCGCGCGCCTTTTTTTCTGAGCACCGGGCACTGAGGACTGAGCACTTTTCTCCACCCCGCGCCCGAGCACCTGCTCGATGATCCCGCCCACATTCTTCACCTGGTCGAGCCCGATGAACGCATCCACCTCGCTCTTGAACTCGGTCGCCAGCTCGCCGCTGAAGCGCTGGCTCATGCAGCCCGCGACGATGAGCTTCTGGTTTTTGTGCTTCTTTTTCAGCCCCTTCGCCTGATGTGCCTCAATGATCGCCTCGATGCTTTCCTCCTTCGCGGAATCAATGAACGCGCACGTGTTCACGATCAGCACGTCCGCCTCGTCTGCGTCGTTCGTGATCTGCATGCCGCGTGCGAGCACATCGCCGAGCATGATCTCCGCGTCCACGAGGTTCTTCGCGCAGCCGAGCGAGATCATGCCGACTTTCGGGATATGCCGGCTGGTCGCCGGAGCTGGGCTGCCTATCGCGCGTGTGGTCATGGAAAAGGGTGGGGAGGATACACGACCCGGGCGCTTGCGCCAGTAGGCTGACGTCCCGGATCAACGGGCGTGGACTTCAACTCCACGCTTGCCAGCCAACAGATCCACACGGATATTCCGCGCCCTTTTTCGACCAGCAAGCAACTCCATCAACGACGACCCATGGCCAACGCAAACGACCTCCGCAAAGGCATGTGCCTGCGCTACAACAGCAACCCTGCCATCGTGCTCGAAGTGCAGCACCGCACGCCGGGTAATTTGCGCGCCTTCGTGCAGGTCATCATCCGCTACATCGGCACCGGCAAGAGCGCCGATGTGCGCTTCGGCTCGACGGACAAGGTGGAACTCGTGGACGTGGAGCGGAAGAAGCTCGATTTCTCCTACAAGGATCACAGCGGCTATCATTTCATGGAGCCGGAAACGTATGAGACCGTCAGCTTTGACGAGTCTTTCGTGGGCGGTGCGAAGGACTACCTCACGGAAAATCAGCGTGTGGACGTGCTCTACGTCGAGGGCAAGGCGGCGAATATCGAACTGCCGTCCACTGTCATCCTCACGGTGAAGGAATCCGCCGAGGGTGTGAAGGGCGACAGCGCAAACAACGTGCAGAAGCCGGCTGTCCTGGAGACCGGAAAGACGATCACCGTGCCGCTCTTCATCAAAGAGGGCGAGAAGGTGAAAATCTCGACGGACAACGGCGAGTATCTCGGAAGGGCGTAGGCCGGGCAGAGCGCCGCACATGGAGCGCTGCCGTCCTCGGCGGCCACGTTGCTTCACGCGCAGCGGCAGATTTTTCGGAGGACCTTTGGCACCACAGAGCAAGCGTGGAGGGAGTGGCGCTTCGCGCTTGGGCTATGGCCGCCGGGGACGACGGCGCTCCACTCCCGGCTCCCGCATTTCGCTCGCCTCGCCGTGGGATTCGTTGAGATGGTTTGCGCCTTATGCGCCTCCTCCTTTCCGCATCCCTCACATGGTTCACCGCCGCATGCGCGCCCTTCGTCTTCGCCGCAGATGATTTTGTCGAGTCGCCCGATCATCGGGTGAATCCGGCCATCCCGCACGGCACGGTGACGCAGATGCCGCAGTGGGAATCGAAGATTTTTCCCGGCACGGTCCGCGACTGGTGGGTGTATGTGCCCGCGCAGTTCAAGCCGGATGGCTCGGCGGCGGTGATGGTCTTCCAGGACGGCGGCGGCTACCAGAATGTGAAGGGTGACTGGCGCGTGCCGGTGGTGTTCGACAATCTGATCGCCAAGGGCGACATGCCGCCGACGGTCGCGATCTTCATCAATCCCGGCACCGCGCCGCTGAAGCCCGGCGAGCCGCCGCGCAAGCGCCCCGATGGACGCCCCGCGCCGGCGACGAATCGCAGCTTCGAATACGATTCGCTCGGCGACCGGTATGCGAAGTTTTTGCTCGAGGAGATTTTGCCCGAGGTGGAGAAAAAGTGGCTGCTGACGAAGGACCCGGAGATGCGCGCGATCTGCGGCACGTCGAGCGGCGGCATCTGCGCGTTTACGGTCGCGTGGGAGCATCCCGAGGCGTTTCGCAAGGTGCTCTCGACCATCGGCAGCTTCACAAATATCCGCGGCGGCAACGCGTATCCGTCGCTCATCCGCAAGACAGAGCGGAAGCCGATCCGCGTCTTTTTGCAGGACTCAAGCGGCGACCTCGACAACCAGTTCGGCAACTGGCCCATCGCGAACCAGCAGATGCACGCCGCGCTGAAATACATGGGCTACGATGTGAAATTCGACTGGGTCGAGGGCTACGGACATAACTCGAAGCGCGGCGGCAGCATCCTGCCCGACGCGCTGCGCTGGCTGTGGCGGAAGGAAAAATACACGCCGGTGATCGACACAAAGGGCGATCTTGGTGGCGACATAACGCTGCACCGCCTGCTCATCGAGGGCGAAGGCTGGCAGCCGGTCGCCGAGGGCCTCGCATTCTGCGACGGGCCGATGTCAGATACGGAGGGAAATTTCTATTTCTCCGACATGAAGGGCGACGGCGCTGGCATCTACAAAATCTCGCCCAATGGAAAAAAGACGAAGCTCTCCGATGAAGGCGTGAGCGGGCTGAAATTCGGCCCCGACGGACGGCTCTACGCCTGCCAGGGATCGAAGAAGCGGCTCATCGCAATCGATCTGAAAACTGGCGCGATTGATGAACTCGCGACCGACGTGCAGCCGAACGATCTTGTCGTGAGCGCGAAGGGGCACATCTATTTCACGCACACCGGCAAGAAGGAGATCGTCTTCGTGGATGCGAAGACGAAGGAGAAGCGTGTGGCGGATATGACCCTCAACGACAAAGGTGAGCCCGCCGGAAAGGACGACTCCGTGGTGCATGGCTTCAATGCCCCGAATGGCATCACGCTTTCACCCGACCAAGGCACGCTCGCCGTGAGCGACTACCGCGGCGCGAATGTGTGGACGTTCCGCGTGAACGCCGACGGATCGCTCGACGCGAAGGCGCCCACCATGACGATGCGTCTGTCGATCGATCCGAAGGGCGAGTTCAAGACCGCCGAGCCGCCGCCCTACAATCCCGCGAGCGGCGGCGACGGCATGTGCAGCGACGAACTGGGCCGCTACTACGTGGCGACCACGCTCGGCGTGCAGGTCTTCGATCCCACAGGCCGGATGTGCGGCGTGCTCACCCGCCCGCAGCTCGACAAGCCGCTCACAAGCTGCGCGCTCAGCGGCGAGGGCCGCTCGTATCTCTACGTGACGAATGGCGACAAAATTTTCCGCCGCAAGGTCCAGGCGAAGGGGGCGGTTTTCTACAAGAAGTAGCCGCCGCCGGCGAATGTGGGGCCGACAATCTGTCGGCCCGATTCAGCGCCTTTTTGCGGACCGTATCCAAACTGCGAAGATATCGCTCCGCGGCATCCTGCCACCTTCGCCCATCCTGCCTGGCCGACAGATTGTCGGCCCCACATTTCAGCGCCGCTTCGGGCGGTTCATCGAGAGGATGCTCGTGCCGCGGGTGATGAGGCTGCCGCCGATGATCACGCGACGGACGGGCAGGCCCGTCTTCGGGTCATGCGTGAGCGCCGGGTCGGTCATCTTCTGCTCGATTTCAAACTGCCGCGGCTTCTGGCCGGGCTTCTGCGGGATCGTTTCGTAAACGTAGGTGGCCATGGTTGGGAGTTCTCAGTGCTCAGACCCAAAACTCATTTCTGAATACTGGGCACTGAGCACTGAATACTACTCCGTGCCGCGATTTCAATACACCTCCACCGGCGAGCGCTTGCCGTCCTCGGGGCTGCGCTGGGCGGCTCGTTCGGCGCCGAGCGTGGCGATTCGCAACGCCATCACTTCGTCGTCGCGGCGGCGGAATTCGGCCTCGTCCCACGGATCGGGCGGAGCGAGCTTGCGCTTGAAGGCGGCGACGCTGGCGAGCGCGCGGTCGAGATCGGCGCTCGGAACTCCCTTGAGGAAGGCGTGCGCCTTTTCCACCATCTCCACGCGATGGCAGATCATCGCCACGTCGTTGCCGGCGGTGATGGCCAGGTGGATCACTTTTTCGAGACCGGTGTCGCCGAGGCCGTACGGATTCAGGATCGCGCCCATGTCGAGGTCGTCGGTCATCACGAGGCCGCGGAACCCCATCTCACCGCGAAGCAGCTCCGTGATGATCCGGGGCGAGAGCGAAGACGGGATGCCGCTGTCATCGAGCGCCGGGTAGAAGGCGTGGCCGATCATCATCGAGTCCACCTTGTCGGCGAAATGGCGGAAGACGGCGAGTTCGTGCGCGTCGAGCTCGGCGCGCGGCAGCGGGACTGTGGGCAGCTCGTGATGCGCATCGGCGGGGCAGCGCGAGTAGCCGGGGAAATGCTTGCCGCAACTCGCGATGCCGCCGGCGCGGAGTGCTTCGTTGAATGCGCCGGCGTTGCGGATCACCTGTGCGGCGTCGTTGCCGTAACAGCGGCCCCGGAGCGAGTTGTCGGCTTCATCGTCGAAGGAGATGTCCAGCACGGGACAGAGATCCAGATTGAAACCGAACATGCGGAGCAGCCGGGCAGTGATGCGCCCGTGGTCGCGGATCAGCGCGAGGTCGCCCTTGTCGCGGAGGTTGTTCGCATTCGGCGGCTCGTTGCCGATGAGCTTCAGTCGCGAAACGCGGCCGCCTTCCTGATCGATGGTGATGATGGGCTCGACGGACGAAAGCTCGCGCAGGTCGTCGCAGAGTTTGCGGAGCTGCACGGGCGTCTGGATATTTCGCCCGAAGAGGATGAACGCGCCCGGCTGGATGCGGCGGAAGGTCGCGGCGGTCTGCGCGTCGAGGACGGGACCGGGGACGCCGGTCATGAGGAGCTGGCCGAGGGTGGACATGGCTTATCTGTCGATTGGACCGTGCTTCAATGGCTGGTTGAGTGACGCATCGGCAGATTTTCTTGCGAACAGAGTCTGCCAGACATGCAGTATTCCGGGATTTACGCTCCGGGTTCGGTCTTCTCGGTCGCTTTGCGCAACGCAGGAACCTGCTCCACGAGTTTGTCGAATTTCACACCCGTGAGAGCCTCAAGCACGGGCGGGAGCTGCGCGACGATCTGGGTGATGTCACCGGTGAGCTTGCTGGCGCCGCCACCTTCGGAACCGCTATTGATGATGATCATCTTCTCCGTCTTGCCGAGCGGCTCCGCGATCTTAGCCGCGATCTCCGGCAGGGCGCGGACGATCATCTCGATCACCGCCGCCTGGTTGTATTCCTTGTAGCTAGCGGCCTTTTTGCGCATTGCCTCGGCCTCGGCGGAGCCCTGTGCCTCGATCACGGACGCCTCGGCGAGACCGCGCGCCTTGTTGGCGTCGGCCTCGGCGGTGCCGGTGGCGCGCTGCACTTCCGCGGCTGCGAACCCCTTCGCCTTCGCGGCTTCGGCAGCGCCCGCGGCTTCGGTTTCGAGCTGGAATTTGACCGCGCTGGCAAGTGTCTCGACGCGGTAACGCTCGGCATCGGCGGGACGCTGGACGGTGGCCTCGAGTTCCTTCTGGCGGCGGAGGATTTCCTGCTGTTGCAGTTCGATCTGCTTCTGTTTCTCGATGATCTGCACCTGCACTTCCTCCGCCTTTACGAGTTGCCCGGTTTTGAACTTCTGGAGGTCATAGGCGAGGTCAGCCTCGGCTTTTTTCAGGTTCACGCTGGCCGTGTAGTCGGCGACCTTCACCTGATAGTCGCGCTGGCTCTCGGCGACTTTCGTGTCCGCGGCGAATTTAGCCTCCTGTCCGGCTTGCTGCGCCTGCGATGACTTGATCATTGCGTCGCGGTCCGCCTCGGCTTGCGCGATTAGCGCGTCCTTCTTCACTTGCGCGATGCGCGGCTTGCCGAGGGCCTCGAGGTAGCCCTGCCCGTCCTTGATGTCGCGGATGGTGAAGCTGATGATCGTCAGGCCCATATTGGCCATGTCCCCCGCTGCGACCTCCTGGACCTTGGCTGCGAACGCGTCGCGATTTTGGTAGATGTCCTCAACGGTCATTGTGCCGAGGATGGCGCGCAGGTGGCCCTCGAGCGTTTGCATGGCGATGTTCTTGATGTCTTCGACGCTCTTGCTGAGGAACTGCTCGGCGGCGGTCGCGATGCTGACATCGTCGCCCTTCACTTTGATCTGCGCGACGCCATCCACTTTCACCGGGACGCCTTTGCTCGTGTAAACCTCGGGCGTTTGCACATCGATGGTGAGCAGTTCGAGCGAGAGCACGTCCACCTTTTCGATCACCGGCCAGATGAAAGTGCCGCCGCCTTTCACCACCCGGAAGCCGCGGATGGCGGCCTTGCCATCGGGACCGATCAGCCTGTGCTTGCGACCGGAGACGACGAGGACATCGTTCGGGCCAACCTTCGTGTAGCGGCTCGCCCATACTGCGGCGAAAAGGAAAATGACAAGCACGATTCCGCCGATGGCGATGCCGGCGACACCGAAGTCGCTGATGGAATCCAGGATACCTGCAAGGACGAGCGTGTTCATTGGTTTGAAAAGAATCAGGCGGCGCGGACGTAGAGCTGGGTGCCGACTATGCGGATGATTTGCACACTGGCCCCGCCGGCGATGGCGCGGCCATCCTCGGCTCGCGCGGGGGAGGTATAGCGTGAGCCGCCCTGCACGTAGGCGATCTCGCCAACGCCATCCTGTGGGATCGGTGTGATGATGGTCGCTGGCAAACCGGCGAGCGCGGCGACGTGGCCTTCGCTGGAGCTCTGTGTGGCGCTGAAAATCTTCCTGAACAGCCAGAATACGCCCGCCGCCGCGATGAAGCCGGCGATGGTTGCGAGGGTTGCGCTCACCGCAGGATGGGACGTGGCCGGCCAGCGATCGAAGAGCAGCCCGAAGCCGCCAAAACCGGTGACGAACGCTGCAAGTGTCGTCGGGCTCAGCGGCGAGAAGCCGGGCATTTCCCCCGACGCGAAGCCTCCCTCGGCGTGTGAATCCGCAATCTGTCCTGGTACGTCGTGACCGCCAAAGACATCAGCAAAAAAAGCGCTGACCACGGCAAAAACAAGACCCACGCCGAAGCAGACGAGATAGACGGTGTCCATGAGGGGATTTGGCTTTCAAAACACATGCTGACTCCAAGCCGTGGCGGTGGGCAAGCCAAAGCGGTGCCGTCGATCACCGCTCGTGGCGTGAGGTGACCCATTGCGAACCGGGCCTCGCCCAGCAGCCGGTGCCGCTCTGGGTTACTTCGACAGAAAGATGGCGCCGACGATTGCGAGGATGGGCAGGAGGATCGGCAGGGCGAAGCGGACTGTGTATCCGATGAAACCCGGGGTGCGCACCTTCGCGTGCTCGGCGATGGCCTTGACCATGAAGTTCGGTCCGTTGCCGATGTAGGTCATCGCGCCAAAGAAGACTGCACCGAGTGAGACGGCTTGCAGCGTCGAGGGCTGGCTCGCGGTGAAAGCCAGCACGTCCGCCGGGGAGTTCAGTGCCAGGCCCTGGTTTCCCAGTGCGGCGGCGAGAAACGCGAGGTAGGTGGGCGCATTGTCGAGCACGGCGGAGAGCGCGCCGGTCGCCCAGTAGAACCCGAGCGCGCTGGTGATCGGCGGCGGGCTGGCCTGGAGATAATTCAGCGCGGGCACCATGGTGATGAAGATCCCGATGAAGAGCCACGCGACTTCCTTGACGGGGTCGAAGCTGAAGCTGTTGAGGTCGTGGAACTCCCTCGCCGTGGTGAACCATGAGCCGAGGCTGGCAGCCACCATGATTGCCTCCCGCCACACGGGGGGCGCGAGCAGGACGGACAGGAGGATGAGCGCGAGGAAAAACACATTGTGCAGCCCGCGAAAGCTCCACTGCTCCACTGCCGTCTCGGCCTCGCGCACCTCGGCGGGAGCGCGGAGAAAATTCGCGCGATCGAAACCGTAGAAGACGACGATGAGACCGAGCACCGCCGCCGCCCAGCTCGGCCAGCACCGCGCGGCCACCCACCAGAAGGGCACGCCTTTCAAGTAGCCCATGAAGAGCGGCGGGTCGCCGATCGGAGTCAGGCAGCCGCCGACATTGCTCACGATGAAGATGAAAAAGACGACGTGGAAGGCGGTGATGCGGTATTTGTTCATCCGGATCCACGGACGGATGAGCAGCATCGAGGCGCCGGTGGTGCCGATGAAGTTCGCAAGCACGGCGCCGATGAGGAGAAAGACACAGTTCACGGCCGGAGTGGCCTCGCCTTTCACCCGGATGTGGATCCCGCCGGAGACGATGTAGAGCGATGCGATCAGCGCGATGAATCCGACATATTCCTCGAGCGCGTGGACCAGTGGTCCGGGTTGCCTGAGGATCGCGAGCTGGCACGCGGCACTCCCCGCGGCGAGCCCGCCTGCGACCACGGCGTACCGCCGGTGCCAGAAGTGCGGGAATGCCAGCGGCCCGAGCGCGATGGCGAGGAGCAGCACTGCGAACGGGGCGATGAGCCACACGGGGAAGGCTCCATGGGCGGCAGCGGACGCGAGGGACATTTATTGGAGCGGCGAGAGGTAAACGGGGAATGCGCGAAGCCCGCCGCCCGGCCAGTAGTAGCGGCGCTCGAAGTCGAAGAGATTCGGCCCGGGCCGATAGTCCAGACGCGCCGCCTGGCCGGCGTAGTTCGAATCATACACCTGAAAACGGAAGCCGCCGCCCGGCAGCCGCTGCGCGGAATAGACGTGACCGCGTGGTTCATGCTCGGGAATTTCGCCAGGTAAACGGCGCGAATTTCCCCGCGGCTGACGTCCGCGAAGAGTTTCTCCGCCGTCTCGCGCTGGAGAAAACGCACGAGCGGGCATGCCATGCGCCAGTTTCCCGGCCGCAGGTAGGTGAGCACCCACGAGCCCAGTTCGGCCTCGATGAGCGGCGCATTTGCACGCGAGAAATCCCAGAGATTCGCGTATCCGGGGAAGTCGATGCGCCCGGTGCGCCTGCTCCAGACCGGGATGCGGAAAAGCGCGCGCAACCGGCTCCGATACTCCTCTTCCGCCAGACGCGGCTGCCGGGGTTCGAAGCGCGCGAAGTGCCAGAACTGCATGACGGCCCTCGTGAAACAAAAACAACGGTGCGTGAGATGTGGCGGCGTGGCCTTGGTGGTCACGTGCAGCCTGCCCGATTCGTCCACCCGGTATGCGAGCAGCGTTTCGTTGGGGAAGGCGAACGCGTCGCGTCGCGGATCGAATTCCCGCGCGGAGAAGGCGGGGGCGATTGCCAGAAGAATTGCGACGAGGCGGAGCATGAGCGCCTACTGCCTAGCAGAAGTTCCCGCGATGCCAACGGCAGGTGTCGGCACCTCGCCTGCGACCCGCTGCGGGGAATGTGTTGGAAAGCGCGGGCGCTCATGGAAAATCCGCGGATGGTTCCCGGATTTTTTCAGTGTTTCGTTTGCGCGTGGCTCCTTTTGCAGGCCTGCGCCGCTGCGGTCGAAATCGCGGGAGACAGGCTGGACGCTGTGCGCGCGGAAACGCTCCGCCCCTACACCGGGCGCTCCGTCCCGGGCGTGGATGTCTCGGCGCTCGATGGCAAGGTGATGTGCGGTTACCAGGGCTGGTTCAACGCGGAGGGTGACGGCGCGGATCGCGGTTGGGTGCATTGGACCAAACGGCGCGGTCCATTCGCCGATGGAAATGCGAAGGTCGATCTGTGGCCCGATCTGTCCGATTACGGCGCCGGCGAGCGTTTCCCCACGGGATTCAAGCACGCGGACGGGCGCGTTGCCGAGGTATTCAGCTCCTTCAAGGAGGCGACGGTGATGAGGCATTTCCAATGGATGCGCGAGTACGGCATCGACGGCGCGTTCGTGCAGAGGTTCGCCGCCACGCTCCGCGATCCACGGGCGCAGCGGCACGGCAATGTCGTGCTCTCCCACTGCCGGGCTGGCGCAAACCTGAATGGGCGCGCCTACGCCGTGATGTATGATCTGACAGGGCTCGGCGCGGGCCGGATCGACGAGGTCATCGACGACTGGCGCGCGCTGAAGCTGCGGATGCGCGTCACCGACGACGCGGCCTACCTGCGGCATCGCGGCAGGCCGGTCGTGGCCGTGTGGGGGATCGGTTTCTCGGATGACCGTGCATACACCCTCGCGGAATGCCGGCGGCTGGTCCGCTTCCTGAAAGACGACCCGGACGCCGGCGGCTGCACCGTGATGCTCGGCGTGCCGTGGCGGTGGCGGGAGCTGAAAGGGGACGCGATTTCCGATTCCGCCCTGCACGATGCGATCCGGGAGGCGGACATCGTGAGCCCGTGGACGGTCGGCAGGTACCGCACGCCGGACGAGGTGGCGCGGCGAGCGCGGGAATTCATGGGCGGCGACGTGGCGTGGTGTCGTGAACGTGGATTAGACTACCTGCCCGTGGTCTTCCCCGGCTTCAGCTGGCACAACATGCATGGCGGCACGCTCGATGCGATTCCACGGCTCCAGGGCCGTTTCCTGTGGGCGCAGCTTTGCGAGGCGAAACGCGCCGGCGCGAAGATGATTTACGTCGCGATGTTCGACGAAGTCGATGAGGGCACCGCGGTTTTCAAATGCACGAACGACGTTCCCGTGGGGGCGGAATCACGGTTCACCGGCTACGAAGGATTGCCTTCGGATTTCTATCTCCGGCTTGCCGGCTTCGGGGGGAAACTGCTGCGCGGGGAAATCCCCGCCACCGCTGACATTCCCCGGTAGGAAGTCGCGTGCGGGCCGACGGCGTCCGGAGCCTGCGTTCCTGCGTAGCAAGTTCGGCATTCCAAACCTCTGCCGGATCGGCTTTGCATAGCGCTCCCTGCTTCCCGCACTCACGCAAAACGCCTCATCGAACCGAAAAAACCAATGCAGACGCTCATCAAGAATATCCAAGTCACGATTTGCGCCACCGCGCTCGCCGCATCCCTCGCCGGGGCCGCGCCGGCGGGAACTGGAAAGCAGAACCCCGCCAAGAAAGCCGACCGTTCGGCGCCGATGTCCGCGGCCTCGGGGGAAAATTCCGCGACGCCCATCTCGCGCATCAAGGGCGCGAAGGATTTCAAGGTCGAGCTGCTCTACTCGGTACCCGGGCCGGAGCAGGGCTCGTGGGTGAATCTCTGCGCGGACGAAAAGGGCCGCATCTACGCAAGCGACCAGTACGGCGGGCTCTATCGCTTTGCGCCGCCCGCGCCGGGACAGCCGCTCGATCCGAAGAGCGTCCAGAAGGTTCCCGCCGACATCCGCGCGGTGAACGGGATGCTCTTCGCATTCGGCGCGCTCTATGTCGGCGTGAACGACTACGAAAACAAAATCCCGAGCGGCCTTTATCGCATCACCGACAGCGACGGCGACGATCAGCTCGACAAGGTGGAGCTTCTCCGCGCCATCGAGTCGCGCGGCGACCACGGCGTCCACGCGGTGCTGCTCTCGCCGGACAAGCAGAACCTTTTCCTCGTGACCGGCAACGGCGCGAAGCTCACCGAAATCGAGAAGACCTCGCCCGTGCCGCGCGTTTGGGGTGAGGATCACCTTCTGCCGCGGATGCCGGATGGCCGCGGCTTCATGCGCGAAGTGATGGGGCCGGGCGGCATCATCTACCGCGTGTCGCCGGACGGGAAAAAGTTCGAGGCGTTCGCGAGCGGTTTCCGGAACATCTTCGATGCGGCGTTCAACCGCGAGGGCGAGCTCTTCACCTACGACGCGGACATGGAGTACGACTTCAACACCCCCTGGTACCGCCCCACGCGGATCAACCACGTCGTCAGCGGCGCGGAATTCGGCTGGCGCAACGGCGCGGGCAAGCGTCCCGCGTGGTACCCCGACAATCTCGGCGCGATCGTGGACATCGGGCCCGGTTCGCCCACCGGCGTGACCTTCGGCTACGGCGCGAAATTTCCCGCGAAGTATCAGAACGCCCTCTACGCGCTCGATTGGAGCTGGGGGAAACTTTACGCGATCCACATCGAGCCCGACGGCGCCAGCTACAAGGCGGTGAAAGAGGAATTCCTGAGCGGTTCGCCGCTGCCGCTCACGGATGCGATCATCCATCCGCAGGATGGCGCGATGTATTTCGCCATCGGTGGGCGCAAGGTGCAGTCGGGGCTGTATCGGGTGACTTATGCGGGGAGCGAATCCACCAAGCCGGTGGAGCCGGTTCGCACGCGGACCGCGCTGGCCATGACCGACAGTTTGAGGGAGCTGCGCCACGAACTCGAAGCCTTCCACGGCAAGCAAGACCCGAAGGCCGTCGCCGCCGCATGGACGCACCTCGGCCATGAGGACCGCTCCGTCCGCTGGGCGGCGCGCACGGCCATCGAGCATCAGCCCGTCGCGCAATGGACGGGCAAGGCGCTCGCCGAGACGGATCCCGCAAAGCAAGTCGAGGCGCTCATGGCCGTCGCGCGCTGCGCCGGCGTCTGCCCGCAGCACCGCACGGCCGAGGCGAAGCCCGCAGACCTCCCGATGCGCGGCAAGCTCCTCGAAGCGCTGGTGAAACTCGACATCGCCGCGCTGCCACACTGGCAGCAACTCACCGCACTCCGCACCATCCAGATCGTGCTGAATCGCTTCGACGGCTGCGACGACGCGCAGCGCCAGGCGCTCATTGCAAAGCTCGACCCGCTCTTCCCCGCCAAGTCATCGGAGACAAACTGGCTGCTATGCGAGACGCTCTGCTTCCTCCAGGCGCCGGGTGCCGCCGCAAAGGCCATGGCACTCATCGCCGCCGCGCCCACGCAGGAGGAGCAGATGGAATACGCCCGCAGCCTGCGGATGCTGAAGGCCGGTTGGACGAACGAACTCCGCGCCGCGCAGATCGAGTGGTTCCTGAAGGCCGCGAACTACCGCGGCGGCGCGAGCTTCGAGAAATTCATCGAGTTTATCCGCACCGACGCGCTCGCGACCTTCACCGACGCCGAGCGGACCGCGCTCGCCGCGCTCATCGGGAAAAAGCCAGAGCCCAAATCCGCCATCGAAAACCTCGCGACCGTCTTCGCGGGCCGCACACCCACGATGTGGACGCTTGAAGAACTGAGCGCCGCCGCCGGCACCGGCATGAAAGGCCGCAGCTTCGACAATGGCCGCAGGATGTTCGGCGCAGCGGCGTGCTTTGCCTGCCACCGCTTCGGCAATGAAGGCGGCATGACCGGCCCCGACCTCACCGGCGCGGGCGGCCGCTATTCGCCGCACGACCTGCTCGACCAGATCCTGAACCCGAGCAAGGAGATCAACGAGCAGTTCGCGCCAATCGTCGTGACAAAAAACAACGGTGAAACTGTGACGGGCGTCGTGGTGAACCTGAACGGCGACACCGTCCAGTTGAACACAGACCTGAGCGACCCAAACCAGCGCGTCGCCGTGGACCGCAAGGAAGTGAAGAGCATCGAGCCGAGCAAAATCTCGCCCATGCCGCCGATGATGCTGGCGATGCTGAAGAAGGAGGAGATCCTCGACCTGCTCGCCTACGTCCTCAGCGGTGGTGACCCGAAGAACGCGATGTTCGGCGCGGCGGCAGGCAGATAGCTGATGCCGTCGTGGGTCAATGTGGCCCGAGTCTTGTAGGTGGGAAGTTTTTAGCCGATCACCGCATCCGCCGATACCTGAAACACGATGAACCAGCTCAAGAGGATCCTGCTCAGCACTGATTTTTCACCGAGTTCCGACGCCGCCCTCGCGCAGGCGGTGCGCATGGCCCGGGCGACGAACGCGCATCTGGAAGCGCTGCACGTCGTGGATGTGATGGCCGTCCGCGAGTATGCGGAAGCCATCGAGAGCCCGCTGATGCTGGCGGAAAAGGAGGCAGGGGACCGGATGCAGACCCAGCTCGTGAAGTGGCTCGCGCGCGCGGATTTTCCGGAATCGGGAAGGGCAGATGTCGCGATTGGCATCCCGCTGGATGTGATCCTGCGACGCGCGAAGGAACTCGATGCGAGCCTGCTGTTGCTGGGTCTGCGTGGCAGATCCTCCCCGGAGGGAAATGCCGGCACGCTTGCCCTGAAGTGCCTTCGAAAATCGACGACAAAGGTCTTTCTCGCCCATGAGGGCCATTCGGGTCCGTTCCGGAACGTGATCGCGTGCGTCGATTTCTCCGAGGGTTCGCGCGAGGCGGTGGAGCAGGCGTTGCGAGTCGCGAGGCAGGATCGCTGCCGCGTTCATTTCATCCATGTCTTCGCCAACCTATGGCATGAATTGGAGTTTCACTCGGACAGCCCCAATACCACGCCGGAGCCCGGGCACGATCGGAGCGCGGCACTGCTCAAGCGCCTTCGCGATTTCGTAGGCACCATCGACGGGGTGGAGGCCACATTCACTATCGTGGAGGGCAGCGGCGTCAGCCTCGGCATCGCGGAGTACGCGCTTCAGGCGCAGGCGGATTTGCTGGTGCTCGGCGACAAGGGCCAGAGCGACCTGAAATACGTCCTGCTGGGGTCCACCGTGGAGCGTCTGTTGCGCAAACTCCCATGCTCCGCGCTGGTGGTCCGGCCGCCCAGGGCCACGGAGTCGGCCCCGGCTGTGAAGGTTGAATAGCCCCTCATTCCGGGAGCGCCGCCACCGGGCGCGAAGGCATCGCCGGACGGATTGACGATGGAGAACGATGGTCGGCGGAGCCGCTCGCCTTTGAATCACCCCGCGATCCGAAGGAGGCGAATGTCGCGTTTCGAATCTCCGGCAGATGCGCTCGCGCGAGCCAGCGCGAGGAGGGCAGGGGTGAGGCAGACGTGCTTCATGGGGGTCCGGG
>JBEBGK010001135.1:0-1589 GCA_040081515.1 Chthoniobacteraceae bacterium | reverse complement strand
ATCTTCATCCAATACGAGAGCCTCCTGATGGAAACCGCCCAGACGCTCGATGAGGCCGGGCGATCGGGACAGGAGGCCGAGAGGACTCCCGAGTCGCTGCTGAGCGCGTTCTCCCGATTGACGGGTGTGCAGTTCGCGATGGCGGTCGAACTCGGGGAAGGAAAGAAATACGAGCACTTCGGCTGCGAGGATCCCGCGCCGCTCGCCGTCTGGATCCACCAGACAGCCCAGGCATTCCAGCATCTCGGTGAACAGCTCAAGGCGGGGGAACTGCTCGACATCCAGGCCTTCGGCCCGCAGCGCCATCTCTCCATCCTCTCGGCCGACGAGGAAGTCCTCGGCGTCGGATTCACACGGGCGCTCGCCCAGCCGCAAATTCGCGAAACCCTTAACCAAATCGAATCCAGATGGGCGTCCTGAAGCCATTCATCCGCACGACAATTCCCGTGGAAGCCGGCAGGATGCCGTCCGGCTGTTTCGCGGTTCACCGCGAGGGCGGAATCATTTGCAGCACGCTGCCGCAATGGTTCTCCGAGAAGACCATCTGTGAGATCGGGCGTGTGGTGCTCGCCGCGTTCCGCGTGGCCACGGAGACGAATGTCCCGCTCACCGAGCTCTCCATCCGCTACAGCGGACTCTCCGTCTTCTCCCGCGATCTTCGCGGGGGCGCCATCATTTTCCTCGCACCAGATGCAGCTCACTTCGTCCGCAAGCAGCCACAGTCCCACATGAACTACAAGAACCTCGATGAATTCATCCTCCACCTCGAAACCCACATCGAGTGCTGGAAGCAGTTCAACCACTACGTCAATCTCGCCCGCGACAAGAAGTTCACGGCCGAGGACGAGACGCAGTTCCTCGATCTGAAAAGCCTGATCACCCAGGGAGCCGAGACGCTCCACTCCAGCGAGGTCAAAGGCGGGCTCCGCAAGGAGGAGGTCATCGCCCTTTTCGCCGGGGCGCCTTCGCTGCGATACCTCGCGGACATGAGCGACAGCATCCCCACGGTCGAGGGTCAGTGGCACCGGATCTATCTCCACCTCCAGAGCCTTCTGGGCCAGCTCAAGGTCCAGCAGAACAAGCAGACGGAGAAGGCCACGACAGGCTGGAGTCTCTTCGGCAGGAAATAGCGACGCCGCACCACGTGCGCGGACTGCGGCTGACTTCCCGCCCGGAGTCGCTAGGCTCGCGGGATGAACCCCGCCGAAAATGCGATCCTGCTCGCGGATCGGCTCCTGCATGAATCGCTCGCGCACCGGACGCGGCGAGAGGAAGCCCTCGCCCGGCGGCTCGCGAGGATGGTGGAGGATCCGGACGGCAAGACGTTCACGATCGCGCTGGCGGACCAGATTTTCCGGGCGCGATCTCCAGTCCGCGCAACCAGGCGCCTCGGTGCGCTCGCCCGGAGGCTCGGAATTCCGTCCTACCTGTCCGCCTTCGATCGCGCATCGCTGAGAGTCGCAGTCGCAGCGGCGGGAATTTGCCCGTGGCTGGTGATGCCTCTCATCGCGCGGCAGCTCCGGATGGAAAGCTCGCACGTGATCCTGCCGGGCGAGCCGCATGCACTTCGCAGTTTCCTCGACGAACGG
>JBEBGK010001134.1:0-1590 GCA_040081515.1 Chthoniobacteraceae bacterium | reverse complement strand
CTGCAGAACGCCGCTTCCATCAGCGGCCTGCTGCTCACCACCGAGTGCCTCATCACCGAGATCCCGGAGAAGAAGGCGCCCGCGGCCGGCGGTGACCACCACGGTCACGGCGGCGGCGGCGAGTTCTAAGCTCCGCTCCAAAAGTCAGCCTGCCTTCTTACGTCGGCAGCTACAAATCACAGCCGCCGCGCTCCGCAAGGGGCGCGGCGGTTTGCTTTTTTCCGTGCGCGGGGCCGTGCGGCAAGGTCCGCGGCGACTTCTCCGGTGGCTCAGGCCGCAACCGCGAGATTCCCGCGCCGCGATTCGCGCCGGCGCTCACCGAAGGCATCGCGCCGGGCGCTCGTTTCCTCCTCGCTGTAAAGGCGGCGGGCGAGATCGACGAAGCCGCTCTGGAGTTCGGCGACGCTCATGTCCTTCGGGCGGACATTCAGATCGAAGAGCGTGCAAAGGTCCCACGCCCGGTCGCGGAGGATGCGGCCCTCGGCTTTCAACCGCCGGTAGAGCGGCGTGCCGGGGAACGCGGTGAGCATCGTGATCTGCACCTCGTAGAGGCCGGACTGCCGGACGAACCGGAACACTTCGTCGAAGACCTCCGGCGTATCGCCATCGAGGCCGAGGATGAAGCAGCCATTCACCGTGATGCCGCGGGATTGGATGCGCTCGATGGCGGTCATGTAGCGCTCGAACTGCCGCATGAGGCCGAGCAGTTCGTCGTCCCCGGCCACGCGGATGTCGGTCTCGGTGAACCAGCGCAGTTTCTCGGGGATCATCGCGCGCAGCAGTTCCTTGTAGTGCGCGCGGTTCACGAAGCTGTTGTCATCCGCGAACTCGATGAACGGCCATGACCAGATGCGTTTGATGGCGTGGATTTCCCCGATCACCTTTGCGACGGGTTTCAATTTGTAACGCGGCGTGAGGAGGATGCTGCTGGCGCAAAACTCGCACTTGTGCGGGCAGCCGCGGCTGGTCTGGACGGTGATGCGGTTGTATTTCTCCGGGTCGAGGAGATCGAACCGCGGCACGGGCGCTTCCCGCAGATCATAGAGCCCCGCGGGCTCGCTCCGATAGATGCGCTGCAATGCGCCGCGTTCGAAATCCGCAAGCAGCCGGGGCCAGAGCGGCTCGCCTTCGCCGATGACGACGGTGCTGCAATGCGCGAGCGCTTCATCCGGCGCTCGATGAAGCCGGGAAGCGTGAGCCCGGCGGCGAGGAGTTCCGCGTTCTGCGCGCGGACGCCGCTCATGGCGATGAAGCCGATGCGTTTCTTTTTCATAGGATGCCGAGAAAAGTGGCGCCGCCAGCGACGAGCAGGCTGATCACGGGAATCGCGAAGAGGTGGCGCGCGGGCCTGAAGTGCGCGGCGACGACACAGCACAGCGGCATCGTGACGCCGCCGGCGAGGAAGCCGACCGATGCGGCATTCAGCAGCGCCGGCGCATCCGGGAGGGCACGGACCGTTACGAAGAAGAGCAGGTTCGCCATGCCGAGGCCGAAGAAGGAAATGTGACCGAGCCGGTAGAGGCGGCGCATCCACGAGCCGTAGCCGCCAAGCCATTCCTCGCGATGGAAGAACAGGCCGAGCACCAGGCC
>JBEBGK010000199.1:0-6461 GCA_040081515.1 Chthoniobacteraceae bacterium | reverse complement strand
GTCGTCGTCTCGCCGCTCATCGCGCTGATGAAGGATCAGGTGGACGCGTTGCAGACCGCGGGCGTCGCGGCGACGTTCCTCAACTCGACGCTCGGCGAAAAGGAATCGCGCCAGCGCCTCGCCGCGCTCTTCAACGACGAATACCGCCTGCTCTACGTCGCTCCCGAGCGGCTCATGGTGCCCTCGTTCCTGGACAAGCTGCGCCAGTGGAAAGTGGCACTCATCGCAATCGACGAGGCGCATTGCATCTCGGAATGGGGTCACGATTTCCGGCCCGAATACCGCCAGATTTCCACGCTGCGCGAGCAATTCCCCGGCGTGCCCTTCATGGCGCTCACGGCGACTGCCACCGGGCGCGTCCGCGAGGACATCGTCCGCCAGCTCCAGATGCGCGAACCCGCGGAATTCGTCGCGAGCTTCAACCGCCCGAACCTCGCCTACCGCGTGGTGCCGAAGGACCGCGCCTACGTGCAGGTGCTCGAGTTCGTCCGCGAGCGGAAAAAGGAGAGCGGCATCATCTACTGCCTGAGCCGCAAGGCGACCGAGGGCCTCGCCGAGCGGCTCGTCGCGGATGGCATCCGCGCACGCCCATACCACGCGGGGCTCACGGACACGGAGCGGGCGGAGAATCAGGAGTCCTTCCTGCGGGACGAGACGAAGGTGATGTGCGCGACGATCGCCTTCGGCATGGGCATCAACAAGCCGAACGTCCGCTACGTCATCCACCACGACCTGCCGAAGAACATCGAGGGCTACTACCAGGAGACCGGCCGCGCCGGCCGCGACGGGCTGCCCGCGGATTGCATGCTGCTTTTCTCCGCCGCCGATGTGGCGAAGCTCACGGGGTTCATCGACGACATGAGCGACGATCAGCAGCGCCGCATCGCGCGCGAGCAGCTCCAGCAGATGGTCCACTACGGCGAGAGCGCGGGTTGCCGCCGCTCGGAACTGCTCCTGTATTTCGGAGAGCGTTACCCGGGCGCGAACTGCGGCGGATGCGACAACTGCCTGAGCCCGCGCGAGACGTTCGACGGGACCGTCGCGGCGCAGAAATTTCTCTCGACCGTGTGGCGCGCGCGCGACGCCGGGTGGAAAAAGGACGCGAGCTTCGGCCTCATGCACCACGTCGAGGTCCTCACCGGCGCGAACACCGAGCGCATCCGCAAGTGGGGCCACGACAAGCTGAGCACGCACGGCATCGGAAAGGAGCACACCCGGCCCGAGTGGGGCGCCATCGGGCGCGAACTCCTCCGGCTCGGGCTGCTGCGCGTGGCGCCGGGCGAATTCCAGACCGTCGAGGTCACCGAGGAAGGGCTCCAGTTTTTGAAGGAGCGCCGCCCGCTCCAGCTCACGCGCCCGATGAAGACCGCCGCGAAACCGGAGAAACGCGCGGGCGACATCGCCTGCGACGAGCCGCTCTTCGAGGCGCTGCGCTCGCTGCGCCGCGAAATCGCCGACGGCCTCGGTGTGCCCGCTTATATCGTCTTCGGCGATAACACGCTCCGCCACATGGCGCGCACGTATCCGCAGAACGAGCGCGAGATGTCCCGCATCCCCGGGGTCGGCGCGAAGAAGCTGGATGACTTCGGTGCGCAGTTCACCGACGCCATCGTGAAATTCCTGCGTGAGAATCCGCGGCAGGTCTTCGGCGATTCGCTCGAACCCGCCGCGCCGGAGCCGCGCCAGCCGGGTCCCGGCGGCCTGAACGACACGACGCACACGACCTGGCGGTTGTTCGCCGCAGGGAAGGACATCGCCGCCATCGCAAAGGAGCGTCAGCTCAACGAGAGCACCATCGCCGCCCACCTCGCCGCCGCGATCGAGGCCGGCCTCGCGGTGGACGCCACGCGCCTGTGCGACGTGGAACTGCTCGAACGCATCCGCCCGCTCGTCGCCGCGCACGGCACCGCCTCGATGAAGCCTATCTTTGATGAACTGGGCGGCAAGGTGGATTACGGCCGCATCCGGATCGCATGCGCGCTGCTCCAGCGCGGGAAGTGAGGAGTGGCGGCTTTTCGAGGCTGAGTGCCGCGACCCGTATTACGCCGGCACGGCGGGTTCCTCGGGCGCGGTTGGGATGATGATTTCGAAGGTCGTGCCGACGCCCATCTTGCTCTGCAAGGAGATCGTTCCGCGGTGCGACTCGACGACGCTCTTGACGATGGCGAGGCCGAGGCCGGTGCCCTTGGATTTTCCATGCGTGACGAATGGCTCGAAGATCCGCGGCACGAGGTCCTCCGGGATCCCGCTGCCGGTGTCCATGATGCGGAAGAGCACGCGGTCGCCGAGATCCTTGAGCGTGATCCAAAGGATGCCGCCCTGCTGCATGGCCTCGACGGCGTTCTTCACGAGATTCAGCAGCACGCGTGCGAAACGTCCGCAGTCCACCATGACCTCGGCGCGGCAGTCGTCTTCGCGGACGAGGTGGATGGTCGTCGGGACGAGGCTGCGCAGCTCGCCATCCATCTCCGAGACGACGGCGCTGGCGGTGACGCGCTTGAGCTGGAGGCTGCTTTCGCCGCGGGCGAAATCGAGGAGCTCCTGGGCCATGTCGGTCATCTTGTCCACGGACTTGTTGATGAGCCCGATGAAATTGCCGATGCCGGGGTCGTTCGAGCGGAGCTTGATGAGGTCGGAACAGGACCGGATGACCATCATCGGATTCTTGAGGTCGTGGATGATGGAATTGGCCATTGAGCCCACGGTGCTGAGGCGTTCGGAGCGCATCAGCTCGTGGATGAAAGTGCTGTTGACGCTGCGCAGGCGCTCGACGACCGAGCGCAGGAAATTCATGTGCAGGCTGCTCGGCGCGCGGGAGAGGATGCGGTCGAAGGTCTTGTGATCCACGCGTCTGGCCGCGGCCTGGGCGCTGCGGGGCTGGCCGTCGATGAGCGCCATCTCGCCGAAGAAATTTCCCGGCTGGATGAAGCCGAGGGTTTCCTGCTGCCCGGCCCGGCCGGTCTTGGAGATTTTTACGCTTCCCTCGCAGACGAGGTAGAGGCAGTCGCCGGTTTCGCCTTCGCTGAAGATGATGTCGCCCTTGTCATAGCGGAAGAGATCCACGTCGGCGCCGAACTCGCTGACGATATCGGCCGGCAGCCCGGCAAAGAGCCGGTTGTTGCCGAGAAGTCCGCCGGCGTTGGGCTGGGCAAGTTTGGAGATCATCGGCACGTTTTCCGTTGCAGTTCGTGGCGGGATCAGGGTCGATTCGCGTAGGGCTGGAGCGATGGCGCGTGGGCGACCCCCGGCGTCTCCTGGCGCTCGAACCGTCCGGACGTGCTCCCGTTGCCGCCGCTGGCACCTGCGTAGTTCGGGATGTTTGTGAAGACGGTTGCGGGCCCGCCGCCGATGGTGACCACCTTGCGTCGAGTAGGGTGTTGTCCGTAAAGCGGACGCCTCCGCTCCCGCTGCCGCCGTAGAGCGACAGCAGGTTGTCGGCGGACAGACGGCTGTTGCCGATGCGGAGGACCCCATCGGCCTGCAGCGCGCCGACCTTGATGACGTTCGCTGAGAGAGTGGCTTGATCGATCCGGATCTCGCCGCCGAGACCGTTGTTGGTGACGGCGATCAATCCGCGGTCGGCCTGGATTTTTCCGCCGATTTGAATCTTGCTGCCGGAGGTGACGAGTTCGATCTTCCCGCCCGGGCCGGGCGCGGATGCATTCAAGAGGGAGAGAAGCTGACTGGTGTTGGTGATCTCGATGCCGGTGCCGGAATTGGGCTTCAGACTTTCGATGCGGATGCTGCCGCCGGTCGCGCTCATGCGATTCGGGGAGTTGCTGGAAACCTCCACTTTAGTGTCCACGAGGGCTTTTTCGGTGGTGAAGATGTTGAAGATCCCGCCGATGCCGCGCGGTTTGGCGCCCGCGGGATGCGTCGCCGTGGAGACGTCAACGGGCGACTTGATGTCCACGTCGCCCGGATAGGGCTGGCCGGATTTCCCAATCGATTGCTTGCGACCGTCCACGTTTGGGGCGGTGGCTGCGAAAGTGCTCGCGGCTGCCTGCGTGTTTTGCAAGGTCCCGCCCGACCCGGCGCCGGGGCTGAATGCTCCGGAGTTCATGGACAAGGTGCGGACGGTCTCATTCCCGCCGGATGCCGCCGAGTCCGTGGGGACCGCGATGCCAGCGAGAACTTTCATGGTCTCCCTGCTGGCGGCGACGACCTTGGTGCCTTTGCCGAGGATGACGAGATTGGTGTCCTGGAGGTTCCCCTTCGCGCGCTGCCTGTCCTGCTCGCCGATGGCGGCGGCGATGAGCGGCATGCTCGGGAGCGGCGCGGGCTTGTTCTTCGCGTTGAAGAGTTCCGGATTCACGAGCGAGGAACTCTGGATGAGCCGGCGGATATCGATTTTCACCGGTTCCGGGAGCGACTTGTCGCCGGGCTTGTGGATGATCATGCTTCCGGCGCGGAGCGAGATCGTTTCGCCGCGCCGGTTGTTCATCGCGAGGCGGAGGCTCCCCTCGAGGACGCAGACTTTCACGCTCTTGCCCGGAAGGTTCTCGAGCAGGATCGTCGTCCCGGTGATGGAGGCGGTGACGGAGGCCGAGCGAATCGTCGCGCCGCCGTGCCCCTTCGGCACCTGGAGCAGCATGGTGCCCGAGTCGAGCGACATCTCGCGGGTGCCGGGGCGGAAGGTGAAGTAGCTCTCTGCCCCGAGGCGCGTGAGCGTGTTGTCCTGGAAAAGAAGTTCGGCGCGGCTCTTGATCCCGGTTTTCACGCCCATGTCATCCTTGATGACTTGCGACACCCGCGCCGGCGCGGTCCCCTTTTTCGGATCGAGGACACGGACGTCGTTCACGGTCCGGGTGATGGTGGCTTCCTCGAGGGGAATGCCCTTTGAGTGAGCGTGCGGAGCGATGGCGGTGATTGAAGCGATGGATGCGAGCAGGAATTTGTTCATTGCCGGACGTGGGGATTGCCGTCCGAAATGAGCAGGGAAAGTGCCCGATTATGATAATTATAGACAAGTTTCCCAATGCGAGTGCCGAGGTCCCGCCGAAACGCTGGCCGAAGTGCGCTAGTCGATCCTATCCCGTTCGGGATGTGAACATTCCGACCTCCTGATCGGAATCGTGCCAAAGCCGGCCTGATGTCAAAAACGGGCGTTCAGCCCCACGCTGCCACCGACGTTGAATGCGTCGTAATCGAAGACCGGCTGGGTCGAGCGATTCCAAGTGGCCTGCCCTGCCGCGACGACGTTCAGCCACTCCGTGAAGCTGTAACGGAAGGAGAGCGAGAGGGAGTGGTTATGGTCCCCGCGTCCCGTGCCACCGTCGCGGTAATCGAAGAATGCGTAACGGTACCCGAGATCGGCAGAGAGGCGCTCGGTGGCATTCACGTGGTAGGAGACGTAGGCGGAATAGCGGTCGCGCTGCGCGGCCCCGGGATCAGCCCAACTCCAACGGGCGGAGACGCCGGCGACGACGTAATGCGCACGGGCGAGCTGGAAGACCCGCTGCAATCCGAAGTTCAGGACGTGTTCGCTGTAAAATTCCTCGAAGTCCTGCCGCGACGTGAACTGCGTGAAGCCGTAGCCGGCGAGCATTTCCACCTCCGCCGGAAGGCGCAGGACGAATGAAGCTTCGATGTCCAGGCTTTGAAAATCGAGGACGGGGAGCCGGTTGTAGCGGAAGAGCCCGTAGCGGCCGAGGATGGATGCGCTCACGCGATTCGTGAGCGAGGTGCGCCAGCCGAGCGCGAGCGAGCTGTTCAGGAAAGTGTCGTCGCGCAGGTCGTCCGGGGTGAGCGCGGCGTTGTCGGTGTAGAAGACGGCGTTCTCGACACTGGCAGTGAAGGCCTGCCGGCGTGGCCGCTCGCGGAGGATCGATTGCGCGCCGAAGGCGTCATCCGTTGTCCCGGTGTCCGTGGTGGTGGTCTCGCCGGGCCGTTTCGTGGTGGCCGCCGCATCGAGCGAGAGTTTGCGCGTCTGGACTTGCTCGACCTGTTCCCGCTGTGGCAGGCGGCTCTGGGCCAAGGCGCTGGAGCCCGGCAGGATCGCGAGGAGGGCCAGGGATCCGATGAGCAACGATCGGCACCGTTTTCCGTCGGTTCCGTGGCCGGGAAGGTCTGAAGGCATGGTTTCGGCTACCTTTTTGGCACGCGATGCACCGCAAAGGCAAGACGATCCAGTTTCTCATAATCGCGATCGCCGCGCTGGCGCTCGCGGAGGGACAGTTCTGGCTTCAGTTCGCAGGGCTGCAATGGGCTTTCGACGACTGGGTCGAAGTCGTCGGACGCAAGGCGCCGGTCCGACCGGAACTCGCGTTCCTCGCCGTGGATGATGCCTCGGCACGGCTGGAACCGGCGGTGGACCTGCCCGATTTTCTCGATGATGAGAATCCCGAGCCCGCCGAAAGGCGCGCGCTGGAACTCATGGCGGGAAAGCGATGGCCGTGGTCGCGCGAGGTCTGGGCGCTCGTGATCGAGCGTCTCGTCGCGTCGGGAGCAAAGGCGGTGGT
>JBEBGK010000198.1:0-6474 GCA_040081515.1 Chthoniobacteraceae bacterium | reverse complement strand
GGCGTCCCCCTTTTCAAATACCTCGGCGGACCGAACGCGAAGGTGCTGCCGGTGCCGATGATGAACATCATCAACGGCGGCGCGCATTCGGATGCACCGATCGATTTCCAGGAGTTCATGGTGATGCCCAAGGGCGCGCCGACGTTCAGCGAGGCGCTGCGCTGCGGCGCGGAGATTTTCCACTCGCTCAAGGGCGTGCTCAAGGGCCGCGGCCTTAGCACTGCGGTCGGCGACGAGGGCGGCTTCGCGCCGAACCTCAAGAGCGCGGATGACGCGCTGGAGACAATCGCCGAGGCCGTGAAGAAGGCGGGCTACAAATTCGGCAAGGACGTGTTCATCGCGCTCGATGTCGCCAGCTCGGAATTCTACGACAAGGCGAAGAAGGAATACGTCTTCAAAAAGAGCAGCGGCCAGCGTTTCAGCGCGGAGGAGCTCGTCGCCTTCTACAAGAAGCTCTGCGCGAAATTCCCAATCATCAGCATCGAGGACGGCTGCGCCGAAAACGACTGGGCCGGCTGGAAAAAGCTCACCGATGCGCTCGGCGACAAGGTGCAGCTCGTCGGCGACGATCTCTTCGTGACGAATGTCGAATTCCTGCGCAAGGGCATCGAGACCGGCACGGCAAACTCGATTCTCGTGAAGGTGAACCAGATCGGCTCGCTCACCGAGACGCTCGACGCGGTCGAACTCGCGAAGGAGAACCGCTACACGGCGGTGATCAGCCATCGCTCGGGCGAGACGGAGGACTCGACCATCGCCGACATCGCCGTGGCGACGAATGCGGGGCAGATCAAAACGGGCTCGATGTCCCGGACGGACCGCATCGCGAAGTACAATCAATTGCTTCGGATCGAGGAAATTTTGGGTGACAATGCCGTTTATGGCGGCAAGATGCGTGTTTAAGTGATCGACGCAGCATCCGAGCTCAACCACGCGCCGCGCGAACGCCATCTTTCCCGGCTGAACAAGGTTCTCGCTGTACTGATCGCAGCGGGGATCGCGGTTCCCGTGGCATTCAGGACGCTGCCGGTGGTGAAGGACAAGGTCGTCCAGGATACAGCTCTGACCGCGGTGGAAGCGGATCTCGAGGAGATGCGCATGCAGAACGCCCGGCTCACCAACGAAGTGCATCGTCTCCAGACCGATCCGGAATACATGGGCATGTTTGCGCGCGATCTGGTCACCCCGGGATACATGGCGCCCGGCGAAACAATCTTCCGCTTCCCGATTCCGACCCGCCCGTAGCGGCGGCCATCGGGCGCGCCCGGCGCGAAAACCGCCTTACTCCGCCTTGCTCAGGCGCGCGTCATCCTTCTCGACGCCATTGTTCCAGTAAGCCTGCATCTCGGCGGCGGAGGCGACCTTCAGCGGACGGACGATGCGGAAGCCGAGGAATTGCGCATCCGTGTGATACCAGATGCTCTTCGGGAGCTGCGGGTCCTGCCGCTTCCACTCGGGCGATGAAGCGCGCCGCACCGCCACGCGGAGCTTCGGCGCCTCTTCGTCATCCCATGAGCCACCGCGCGCGACGTGCGGGTAGGGCTTCGTCGCCTTGTTCCACGGATTCGCGGAAGGCATCGCCTTGTAGTAGCCGGGGTCGTATTGATCGATGCACCACTCGGCCACATTCCCGAGGATGTCGTGCAGCCCCCAAGGGTTCGCCTTCTTTTTGCCCACCTTCTGATACTTGAAATCGCTGTTGCGTCCCCACCAGCAGTGCTCGCCCATCGGCGCGGCATCATCACCCCAGTAGTAGGTCGTCGTCGTCCCGGCGCGCGCCGCGTATTCCCACTCGGCCTCGGTGGGCAGACGATAAAAGTGACCGGTCTTCGCGCTCAGCCACTGGCAGTATTTGTTCGCCGCGTGCTGCGTCATCGAGATCGCCGGGAAGCCGTCCGTCCCCATGCCGAAGCTCATCTCCACGTAAGGCTGCGTGGGATGCGAAACGGCGTCCGTCAGCTTGTTCAAATCCGCCGGGAGATTCTTCGACACGCGTGCCTTTTTCTCCTCCTCGGGATACATGAAGAGCTGGAATTCATTCCACGTGACTTCCGTCTTTCCCATCCAGAAAGGCGCGATCTCCACCTCCTTCTGCGGTCCCTCGTCCGGGTTCCGGCCCTTCTCATTCTCCGGGCTGCCCATCTTGAACTTCCCCCCGGGAATCGGGACCATGTCGAACACGACGTCCGTCCCCGGGATTGGCGAATTGTACGCCTTCATCTCCGCCTCGGTCTTCTCCTTCGAGGTCTCGAGGATGCGCTTGCTGATCTCCGCGACCACCAGTGATTCCGCGCCGGCGTCCGTGGCCACTTCTTTCTTCCGCGCGATCAATTCCACGCCATCCGGCCACTTCGCGCCCTCGGCGATCCAGGTTTTCAAGACCTCCGTCTCATCCTTGGTCAGCCGCTTGCTGGAGCCCTTTTTAATCTCATCGAGCGGCGGCATCAGCTTGTCGTCGTCATCCGGCAGGATGGTGGTCGTGTAAGTCTTGCTCTTCAGCGGCTCGCCCGGGACGATCGTCTTGCCGCGGATGGCGCGGGCTTTTGTGTGGAGTTCCACGCTCGTGTCGCCGTTTTCCACGGCAGTCGCCTTCGGGTTGTGGCAGCGCAGGCAGTTGAATTCGAGAATCGGCTGCACGTCCTTCACAAAATCCACCGCGGCGGGCGCGAGAGCGGGCATCGTGAGGCAGAGGATGAAGATGGCGGGTGTCTTGGCGTTCATGTGGTGATTGGTATTCGCTGGGAAAGAATTCCCCGGTTGCGTGCTTCTTGGCAAAAATGCGGGCACTTTCCTTGTCCGAGCCTCCGCGGCAGATCAACTCCTATTCGACGCAGCGCCGCCTGCTGCCGCCTCAGCGGCCCTGGAAAAGGCTGTGGAGATAATCGATCTCGCCCGCCACTTCCTCCCTGCTCCCGACGGTCTGCAGCACTTCCTCCTCGATCACCGCGCGGTATTCGTGCAGGTGACGGTTCAGCGCCACGCGCAGGGCGCCCTCGCTCATGCCGAGACCGGCGGCGATGGTCGCTGCATCGTGGCCTCGCAGACTCCCGCCCGTCTGCAGCACCGGATTCAGCGCGAAAAAAAGCGTCCGCTTCCCCCGCTCCTCACACCGCACCTCCAGCCGAGCCAGCACCCGCGCCATCAGCGCATGACCCCATTTCCGCTCGAAGATCCGCTCAGGGGTGTCGGTGTCCACGAAGCGCTCCTTCGCGTAGCGGACTTCATCCCGGTCCGCCTCATCCCTTACAGACTCCCCTGCGCCGTTGATGCGCCGCGCCTCGTCGCGCCGCCAGTTTGCCAGGAAGCGCCCGAGCGCCGCACACAGGTAGCTGCGCAAGCGGCCCTGCTCCGCGTCCGCCGCCTCCAGCGCCCCGAGTCGCAGCAGCTTCGCGAGAAAATCGTGCAGCGCGTCCTCCGCATCGTGGTGTGCAAATCCCCGCCGGCGGATGTAGGCGTAGAGCGGATATCGGTATTGTCCGATGAGATCGTCCATCGCCCGTCGCGCCACTCCGGCATCCGCGCTTCGGATTCGCGCCACGCTCGTCCACCTCGTCACAGGAAAGCGGGGGTCTCGAGTCTCGGTCACGCGTCATCATGAGCAAACCTGCCTCTGTTTCGCAACCATCATGAGCGAACCATCATGAGCGAGCCGGGGACACCACCGCACCCGGCACGCGCCCTCCTACTTCACCAGATTGAGCGCCTCCGTCGCCGAAACGTCGTCGAGTTCGAGATACTCCACCTTTTCCACCCAGACGGTCGCCCGCCGGTAAACATCCAATCCAAACCTGCCCGGGGCAGGACTCGGATCCGCTTCGTCAAAGAGCAACTGGCCGTCGATCGTTGCGCGGAGGCGGCCGCCGATCCGGGCAAAGAGGAGGTCGTGCGGCTTTCCGTCCAACGGAAATGCGCCCGTCGTGGACGCAAAGTCGCTTTCCTCCACGCCGAGCGGTCCGTGGCTCAGCTTCCACTCCTTGCTTAGCGGCCGGAACCGGAGGCGTTCCCCTTGTCCGTCGCCGAAATCGACATACAGGCTGATGAATTGGGCGTTCACTCCGCTGGCACGGACCCGCACGGCTCCGGATCGTTGAGCCCTCGGGGAGACGAGCCAGTGGTTGCGGTCGGGCAACTGCCAGCCTTGGTCGGTGCGCGAGGCTTTCGCGATCACTTCCTTCAGCGGTGACTCGGCCAGGCCGTCGCGCCACGCTGTGATGCCCGGCGCCGATGCATTCCCATCCGGCTGCGGCTTCCACAGGCCGGAGGAAATCGCTGCGATGCCGAGGACGACGGCAGCGACCGCCGCAACGAGAGCCAGCTTTGCGACCGGACGGCGTTGCGGCTCGCCGGCTGTTCGCGTTCCGCCTTTCGCGGGTTTCTTCAGCGTCGTGGCGACGCGCGTCAGGTCGGCCAGCAGCTCGCTCGCCGTGGCATGACGTTTCCCGGGGTCTGCGTTCGTGGCCTTGTCCACGATGCCATCGAGGCGCTTGTCCAGGCCGGCGACCACCAACGAGGGCGGCACGAAGCGCCCGTGCGGGACATTGCCCGTGAGCATCTGATACAGGAGCCCGCCGGTGGCATAGATGTCGCCGCGGTGATCGACACGGCGCGAACCGTGGAGCGCCTCGGGCGGCATGAAATCCGGCGTGCCAATCGAGAGCCCGCTCCCGGTCGTCACGTGCTTCTCGTCGCCGGGGAGTTTTGCCAGGCCGAAATCGGCGACTTTCACCGTGCCGCCGGCCTCGATCATCACGTTGGAGGGCTTGATGTCGCGATGGATGACGCCCCGCTCGTGCGAGTACACGAGCGCCTCGCAGACGCGGCAAGCGATGGCGAGCGCCTGCGCAACCGGCAGCCTGCCTTGCCGGGCGACGAGCTGCGCCACATCGGTCCCCTCCATCAGTTCCATCGTGAAATAGAGCAGGCCATCCTGCGTCTCGCCCGCGTCGTACACGGCGACGATGGCCGGGTGGCTGAACTTCGCCATGGCCGCCGCCTCCCGTTTGAAGCGCTCGGCGAAGTTCATCCCGCCATCATCGAGTTGCGAAGGGAGGATCTTGATGGCCACGAAACGCTCGAGGCGCCTGTGCCACGCCTTGTACACCGCGCCCATGCCGCCCCGGCCGAGGATGTCGCGAATCTCGTATTCGACGAAGCTGAGCTGCAATTCCTCCGGCGTAGGCGGCCCCCATGCCGCGCCGCCACTCGTGCGCCGCGCCGCGCCCAGCAGGCCTCCGAGCATCGCATCCGTAATCGGCGCATCGAGCGGCAACTCTCCCTTGCCCGGCCCGGCGGCCGGGTTGCTCGCGGCGTTGCTATAGTCTGCGGGGTCCACGGGGAGCGTCATCCAGCGAGACGCTGAATAAACAATAGCCGAAAGCAGCGCTTCAAGGCAAGCACGGTGGAGGGATGTTTTCGCGCGGTTCCACCTTCGTTCACGCGACGAACCACACCCGCGGCTCGTGTCGCATCGATACACATGACCGGGACCCTTTCCCCCGCTAGAACCGCAGGTCCGGCTGGCTCGAGTCGGACTGACCCGGGAGCGTCGGCCTCTCTTTCGGCATCGGCTTCCCGTCCGCCGAGGGCGGGGTTTGCGTCGTCCACGCCACCCGGACGGCCCACGCGGCGACGCCGAGAAAAAGAATCGCGGCGAGGATCTTCAGTCCCCGGATGACGGGGCTGCGGTCATTGAGCCGGCCGCACCGCGGGCAGGAGAGCGTGCCCAAGGGGTATTCCTCGGAGCATTGGCGACACGGAATCATGTCGCCACTCCGGCTTTCGCGAAGCGAATCCACGCCGCCTCGCGGGCTCTCATTGGACGTCTGCCACCCATTCACCCTTGGATACTCGAATCCGCGCCGTTTGTTACGCGAAAAATGCAGAAATCTTGCTCCACCCGGCTTCCGCGGAGAACTGCCCCACGCCCCACTTTCCGAATCAGAAGCGCAGATCGGGCTGGCTGGAGTCCGGCTGACCGGGAAGGGCAGGCGCGGCTTTCGGCATTGGTTTCCCGTCCGCCGCCGGAGGAGTAACGGTGGTCTTCGCGACCCACACAGCCCACGCAGTGATGCCGATGAAGACGAGCGCCGCGAGGACTTTCAGGCTCCGGATGCCGAGGTTTCGATCGTTCAACCGCCGGCAGCGCGGGCACGAAACCGTGCCGACCGGGTATTCCTCCGAGCACTGCCGACACAGCATCAAACCCTCCCGGCCGGAGTCTCGGTGCGAACTCGCAAACGATACGTTGAATCGTGCCGATCCTCCCCTGCTTGAAACGATGCGCGCCATCCCGGACACGATGGTAGCACGGCGCCGGACAGAGGGAAGTGAATAGCCCGTTAAATTTCCGGCGCTCACGAAACGAAACCACCAAGGGGTACGACGGGCTCCCGCCGCTTTCGCGCTGGACAGCACCACCCGCCCGACGCAAACGCCGCGCCGTGCCGGAAGCTCCCGCCATTCACTACACCTGCC
>JBEBGK010001133.1:0-1599 GCA_040081515.1 Chthoniobacteraceae bacterium | reverse complement strand
GCGGTGCCGCCGCCTCCCGCTCCTCGAGCCGATGAGCGAAATCGCCGGCCGCATGAGCGTGCTCGTCGGCGGCTACTTTCTGCAAAAGCACACCGGCGGCTGCGGCGTCCTCCTCGGCGGCGTGCCCGGTGTGCTGCCGGGGAAAGTCGTCGTCATCGGCGGCGGCACCGCCGGCGTGAATGCCGCGCGCATGGCCCAGGGCCTCGGTGCGGATGTCACCATCCTCGAGGTGGACGTCGAGCGCATGCGCTTCCTCGACATCACGCTCCACACCGCGCACACGCTGTATTCAAACCGCCAGCACATCCTCGACATGCTCCCCGAGGTGGATCTGCTCATCGGCGCCGTCCTCGTGCCCGGGGCGAAGGCCCCGAAGCTGATCGATCGCGAGATGATGCGCGTGATGAAACCCGGAAGCGTCTTTGTGGACATTGCCATCGATCAAGGCGGCTGCGCCGAAACCTCACGCGCCACCACGCATCACGATCCCATCTTCGTTGAGGAAGACGTGACTCACTACTGCGTGGCAAACATGCCCGCGGCCTTCGCCCGCACCGCCACTCAGGCGCTCACCAATGTCACCTACCGCTACATCGAGATGCTCGCCGACCACGGCATTCCCGGCGCCTTCAAGAAGGATCCAAACCTCCTCGGCGGCCTCAATGTCTTCGACGGAAAAGTCACCTGCCGCGGCGTCGCCGAGGCGCACGCCATGGAATTACATGCTCCCTTCGGATCCTAGTGCCGGGGTCAAGGGCTCGTGACGCGCAGGCGCATGTAGCGAGGCGAGCCAACGCCGATCGCCGTGTTGTCGCGCACTCGGAGAAGCGTCGGCGTGTTGTCGATGAGCGTCGTGGCGGCGGGACCGGAGTTCCACAGGCTCAGGTTGCCACTCGCTTCGACCGTAAAAGTGAGATCGCCAGCGGCGCTGCTCTTGTTCACCGTGAGAGTCACGTAGTCCTGGCTGCCGATCCTTGTCAGCGAGAGCCCCGGCAATCCGGAGACGGACGGCACCAGAGGATTGAGACCCAGCGCGCGCTCCATCAGGTTCTTGATGCTGTCATTGTCGGGGTCTGCGTCATCAGCCGCGTTCCCGGCAGCAAGCGTCGAACCAAAGTATTGCTGCCGCCACGTCTGGCCATTCGTGCCGGTGACGCTGACGACGAACGTGGTGTTCGTCGTGATGGAACCGTCGTTCACGCCGAGCGTGATGGTGGCGCTGCCGACTTGATTCGACGCCGGTGTGACCGTCGCGGTGCGCACGATGCCGGAGCCATTCATGACGATGTTTGTCGCCGGGACGAGTGACGGATTCGAAGAGGACTTCGTGATGGTGAGCGACGAACCGGCGGTTTCGATGTCGCCGATGGTGAAAGGCAGTGGCGCAGTCGCGGAATTCAGCGCGATGTTCTGGTCGGCAATTGCCGTGATGGTGGGCTCGTCGTTCACGGACGTCACAGTGAGGACGAACGTGTCGCTCGCGGTCAGCACGCCGTCGTTCACGGTGAGCGTGATGGTGGCGCTGCCGTTCCCGTTTGCGGCGAGCGTGACGGTCACGGTCCGGTTCGCGCCGCTGCCGGCGAGGACGATGTTCGCATT
>JBEBGK010001132.1:0-1602 GCA_040081515.1 Chthoniobacteraceae bacterium | reverse complement strand
CCAGCAGCCTGTCCATCGGCACCTTGGAGAGTTCGTCGAGATGCCGCACGACGGCGTCGCGCAGGTTCGCGATCGCGGCGTCGTGATTCTGGTGGGCGCCGCCGAGGGGCTCGGCGACGACGTCATCCACGAGCTTGAGTTCCTGCAAATCCCGCGCGGTGAGCTTCAGCGCCTCGGCAGCCTCGGGGGCGTGCTTGCGGTGTTTCCAAAGGATCGCGGCGCAGCCCTCGGGGCTGATCACCGAGTAGTAGGCGTTCTCGAGCATGAGGACGCGGTCGGACACGCCGATTCCGAGCGCGCCGCCGATGACGACGGCGACGGTGGGCGTGCGCAGGTTCATCATGTCGCGGATGTTCACGGCGATGCTCTCGGCGATGTGGCGCTCCTCGGCGCCGATGCCGGGGTAGGCGCCGGGCGTGTCGATGAGCGAGACAAACGGCAGGCCGAATTTTTCCGCCATGCGCATGAGCCGGAGCGCCTTCCGGTATCCCTCGGGGTTCGCACAGCCGAAGTTGCGCTTGATGTTCTCCTTCGTGTCGCGCCCTTTCTGGTGGCCGACGACCGCGCATCGATGCCGCCCGATGGTGGCGAGCCCGCCGGGCATCGACGCGTCATCGGCGAAATGCCGGTCGCCGTGGAGCTCGACGAAATCGCTGAAGGAGAGCTGCAGGTAATCGAGCGAGAAAGGACGCGCGGTGTGCCGGGCAATCTGCACGCGCTGCCATGCCGTGAGGTTCGAATAGACCTGCCTTTTCATCTCCTCGATCTTCGACTCCATGCGCCGCACCTCGGGATCGAGGTTCACATTGTTTTCGCGGCTGTGGCTGCGGAGTTCGTCGAGTTTCTGCTCCAGTTCGGCGATGGGTTTCTCGAAATCGAGAGGCTGGGATTTCATCCTTAGTCGATGCTCACGGGAGCGCCTGCCGGAAGCAAGACCGAGATTTCGCCCATGTGCCAGGGCGCCATGCCGATGCCCCCGCCGGGCGGGCGCTGGACGATTGCCTTCGGGTCGGCAGGCAGCGTGTAAAGTGAGTGTCCGGGGATGTTCACGAGGATCATGTGGTGCGCATCCCGGTAGCGCAGTTGCGCGGGGGTCACGCTTCCGGTGTCGTCGAAGGCCCGCTTTTCGGTCACCCGCCCGGTCTGTTTCGGCGCGGCGCCCGGTTTCCCCTGGCCGCCACCCGGCCACTCCGCCGCCGGATACTGCCGGAAAAATTTGTCCCCGTCGTAAAGCACGACACGCCGGGTCTTCTGCTGGATGACCATGCGAAACGAGCACTGCGGCGCGAGCAGCCGCTGGTTCGGATGCAGGAAACGCCCGTCGAGGCGGTTCAGGAACACGAGCAGTTCCGTGGGCACCTTCGTCCGCGCGGACACGCGGCTGACCGAATCGCCGCTCTTCACGACATAGGTGTTCTCTTCCGTGAGTGGCGCGGAGAAAAACTCGGCCGCGTTGATCTCCCCGAGGACTTCGTATGCCGCGTCGCGCTTCGTGGAGAGCGGGAACTCGCGGAGGAATTGCTCGAATGCCGTGCGCGCCTCGGACGCAGGCTGCGTCTTCCGCGCCGCGAGACATCGCTCGAACTCGATCACGCTCGGGTC
>JBEBGK010001131.1:0-1604 GCA_040081515.1 Chthoniobacteraceae bacterium | reverse complement strand
ACCATGCGCGCCGGCGATCGCCGATGAACGCCCGTTCCATCGAATACAGCGCGCCGGCCCAGCAGGCGGTCAGCGGCGCATCGGGCGTCATCAGCAGGCCCGTCGAGAAAAAGAACGGCAGCACCTGCATCAGCAGCACCGCCACAAAGCCGGCGGACTTGCTGAACAGGTTGCGCGCAAGACCGAAGACGAAGAGCGATGCCACGACCCAGCAGCCGAACGCGCCGATGCGCACCCCGAATTCACCGCGGCCAAACACCGCCGTGCCGAGCCAGATGAGCCACGCGACCATCGGCGGATGATCGAGGTAGCCGATGTCGGGGTGCTGCGAATAGCTCCAGTAATACGCCTCCTCCGGCATCAGCTCCGGCTGGCCGAGATAGACGAGGCGCAGGAGAAAAACGTACGCCACGAGCGCTATCGCGATCATCCGCCATCGCATGCCGGAGCCAAGCCGGCGTGACGCCGATGAAAAGCAGAACGCCTTCCCGGGCATCGTCACCAGCACCGCCGCCGCAATGGCGAAGAGAATCGCCAGCTCCGGCGGCCAGCCGCATTTCCCCGTGAGCAACCCGAGCACGCCGCCCCGCAGGAAGAGCGCCATCAGCATGACGATGATCAGATGCACCCGCAGCCGCACGTCGGAGCCGCGCCCGCTTCGCCCCAGCGCAGGGCGGATCCGCAGGAAATAATTCACCGCGCTCGCCCCGGCGAATCCGGCGATATGCGCCGCGCCCAGTCCCGCACCCTTGAACAGCAGCACGTGAAAAATCGCCAGATCCGCCAGCACCCCGGTCACCGTGAAAAATCCCGCGCGCTCCATGTTGCGGACCGGCACGCCGGAGAACGCCGCCAGCCGCGCGAGATAGGCGAGGATCACGTGGACTTTCATCTTGGACCGCCCGCGCGTCCGATCGCGAAACGTGATCGGCACCTCGCGCACCCGCAGCGTCTCGGCGCCGCGCACGATCACCTCGAGGCCGATCTTGAAGCCGGCCGCGTCGGCGGGGATCTCCAGCAGCCGTTCCCTGCGCAACGCGAAGAATCCGGCGAGCGAGTCGCGCACCTCGGTGAGCGGCCAGGCCAGCGCCGCGGCGAAGCGCGATGCAATCCGCCGCGTCCATGGCCAGCCTGGCGTCCCGCCTCCCGGCGTGTAACGGCTGCCGATGACCATGTCCGCGGTGCCGTCGGCTACCGGTCGGATCAATGCCGCGATACTCTCCGGCGGATGGCTCAGGTCGGCATCCATCACCACGACGATGTCGCGGTCGGCAAGCCGCGCGCCGGCCAGCACCGCTCCCGCGAGACCGTTTCCGCCTTCGCGTTCGAGCAGCTTCACGGCGTGGTCGCGCTCCCATTTCCGGATGCGATCGCACGTGCCGTCGGTCGAGCCGTCATCCACGACGACCACCTGCGCGTCGAACCCGCAACGCTTCGCCTCGGAGAAAATCGCGGAGAAAAGAGGATCGATGTTCTCCGCCTCGTTCAACGTGGGGACGATGATCGACACCGCGATCGCGGGGCGGTGCAAATCCTGTGGTTCCGAGGTCGTTAACTCAGGCACGTGCAGGTGCTGCTAACATGCACGCCCCCCATCGCGCACG
>JBEBGK010001130.1:0-1605 GCA_040081515.1 Chthoniobacteraceae bacterium | reverse complement strand
GACCTGCCGTGGTCGCCGATGCGCCTCGAACAACGCCTCGGGCGTCTCGACCGGATTGATCGCACGGGGGCGATTCCGTGCATCGTGTTCGTCACCGGCGAGGACGACGCGGTCGCGCTCGACGAAGCGTGGCGCCGCGTGCTCGCCGAGGGCTTCGGCCTTTACACCGCGAGCATCTCCGACCTCCAGCACCTCGTGGACACCGAGATGCCGAAGCTGCGCGAGCGCGCATTTCTCGGCGGTGCACAGGCGCTGCTCGATGCGATCCCCGCGCTCGCCGAGGCCGTGGTGAAGGAACGCGCAAGCATCGAGGAGCAGGATGTGATCGACGGCATGCACAGCCTCGCGCCCGAGATCGCGCTCACGCGCGATCTCGCCGCGGCGGATGCGGCCGCGGAGGATTTCGGCAAGGCCTTCAGCGCCTACCTCCAGCGCAATCTCGGCCTCGAGGAACGGTGGGACGAGGAGACGAATTCGTTCAAGTTCCGGATGAAGCGCGACACGAATCCGCTCATCCCTGCCGACAAACTCGACTCGCTGGCGTCGATGTTCGCCGTGCAGTTCACCGTGCATCGGAGCGTGGCCATCGAGGATCTCACGCTGCATTTCCTCCGCCCCGGCCATCCCGCCGTGGACGGCTGCCGCGAACTGCTCGCGTGGGATGACCGCGGCCGCGCATGGGCGATGTGGCGTCACGTCCCCGGCGTGAAAAAGCCCGCGCTCATCTTCCGCGCGCTCGTCCACGTCGGCGTGGATCTCACCGCGGTGGAAAAGGCGCTCGCCGCGTTCGGGTGGGACACCATCCGCCGTGGCTCGCTGCTGCGGCTCGTGCGCGGATGGTTCCCCGAGTTCATCGCCGAGCTGTGGCTCGACGACGAAGGCGAGCCTGCTCCCGAGAAACTCATCGAGCCCTGCCGGCGCCCGTATCACTACAAAATCGACCGCAACTTCGGAAAGGAACGCGCCCAGCAGATCCGCGAAAAATTCGGCGAGAAGGAATGGCGCAAGTCGTGCCAGACCTCGGCGAAAAAGGCCGTCACCGCCGCGACGAAGGGCGACACGCTCAAGAGCACGCGCGAAAATGCGCAGCAAGCGGCCGCCGCGCATTTCTCGCTGCTACGCGCCCGGCTGAAGGCCCGCCAGCAAGCGGGGATTGATTCCGCCGCGCAGTCGAAGTCGGAGGCAAATAGCCTCGCCGATCTGGAGGAACTCGTCGGTGGCGTGCTCGCGAACCCGGTCATCCGCCTCGACACGCTCGGCGCCTACGTGCTCGGCGAGAAGCCCTGGTGGCCGGAGCCCGACTGGGAACCCGGCCTCGCCGTGCGTCCGCGCAAGTAAGGCCGTGCCCGCGCTTGTGAAAGTGCGGGCAGACTTGCACGGCGATCGATCAGCCCGCGCTTTGACAGGCGCGGCTCCGATCGCTGCACAGCGCAAGCCCGCCGACGGGCACCGCATCCTCCCCGAGACCGGCAAGAGCGACCCGCGGGCCCGGCGCGAAGGCATCCAACACCCAGCGCGGCAGCGCCCGCGCGAGCCTCTCGCGGAGAGGCTCGCCGATGAGGCTCAGCCCGCCGCCGACCACGATCACCGCCGGATGCAGCAGTT
>JBEBGK010000003.1:0-22845 GCA_040081515.1 Chthoniobacteraceae bacterium | reverse complement strand
GATCTGGGCCTTCCACGGCGACCAGGACGAAGCGGTGCCCGTGACCGGCTCGCGCGACATGATCGCAGCGCTGAAGAAAGCAGGCGTGAAACCCGAGCCGAAATACACCGAGTTCCCGGGCGTGGGCCATGGCAGTTGGAACGACGCTTACTCCAACGCCGCGATGTGGGAGTGGATGTTTGCGCAACGCCGCCTGCGAGCACCTCCAAAGCGATGAAATCGATCCGCCTCATCGCCTTGGCCGCCTGCCTGGGTCTTTGCGCATTCGCCGCGGACAGTGGCAAGCCACCCAACATGCTCGTCATCCTCGTGGACGACCTGCGCTGGGACGATCTCGGGTGCGCGGGGCATCCGTTTTCAAAGACGCCGCACATGGATCGCATCGCGACCGAGGGCGCGCGTTTCCTAAATGCCTTTGCGACCACGCCGCTGTGCTCGCCGAGCCGAGCGTGCCTGCTCACGGGGCTGTATGCGCACGCGCACGGCATCACGGACAACACGGAGCGCAGCGCGCAAAGTCACAAGCTGGTCACGTTTCCGCAGGCCCTGCAGAAGGCGGGTTATCGGACGTGCTTCATCGGCAAGTGGCACATGGGGAATGATGACTCGCCGCGGGCCGGTTTCGACCACTGGGTCTCAGTCCCCCCACGGATGCATCACTTCCTGAAGCCCTCTGATTCCCCATCGAGTATCTCTGCGCAGAAACACCATCTACCATCCCCAATCCTATGCGTCAGCCATCCTCACCGCTTCCTTCCGTCGGGAATGAAATGACTCGCCGCCATTTCTTGACGGTATCCGCTGCCGCGTGCCTCGCGCCTCGCGCCGTGAAAGCGGCCGACAGTGCCCGCGAGTTTCAGTTTGCCTATCTCACCGACATTCACGTGCAGCCGGAAAAGGGCGCGGGTGACGGACTGACGCAATGCCTGCGCTCCGTGAATGCCCTCGCGCCGCGGCCCGATTTTGTGCTCACCGGCGGGGATCTCGTCATGGACTCGCTGCTCGCGGACCACGCGCGCATCAAGGTGCAGTGGGATTTGTTCGACGAATGCTGGAAGCGTCTCGAGCTCCCCTCGCACCACACCATCGGCAATCACGATGTCGGGGGCTGGGCGGCGGGGTCGTTGCTGCGGCCCGAAGATGCGGATTACGGGAAACGCTACTTTGCCGACCGCTACGGGAAAGGCCGCACCTACCGCAGCTTTGACCACCAAGGCTGGCACTTCATCCTGCTGGATTCCATCGGCCACGACCCGGACACCGAGCGCGGTTTTCTGGGCTGGATCGATGATGAGCAAATGGACTGGCTGAAGAAGGATCTCGCGGCCACGGGGAAAGTGAAGCCGGTGATTATCGTCACGCACATTCCGCTCTTCTCCGTCTGGACCCAGATGAATGGTGACCCGCGAACGGGCATCAGAAAGGAGGGCCTCGTCAACAACGCCCACGTCGTACGCAAACTTTTTGCCCGCTCCAACATCAAGCTGGTCCTGAGCGGACATGGCCATCTGCTGGAGCGCATCGAAATCGGCGGCATCAGTTACATCCAGGGCGGCGCCGTGTGCGGCTTGTGGTGGAAAGGACCGGTCTTCGGCAATCCCGAAGGCTTCGCGGTGGTGACCTGTCGCGCCGATGGAACCTTTGCCTTCGACTATCGCGGCTACGGCTGGAAAGCTGTCCAGTGATCCCCGCGCCATGACCACCGCCTGCCGCACGCTCCTCGTTGCTTTGTTGCTGGCCTTCGGTGTCCGGCATGCGGGCGCACAGGACGCTCAACGTGCGACCACGCCGAACTTCGTTTGGATCATCGCCGACGATATGTCTCCGGACACGGCGGCCTACGGCTTGAAGCAAGTGAGCACGCCGCATCTGGACCGTCTGGCTGCGGAAGGATGCCGCTACACGCGCACCTACGCGACGGCACCGGTGTGCAGTTCCTCGCGCTCCGCTTTTATCCTCGGCTGCTATCAGACGACCACGGGACTGCATCCGCATGATGTGGAGAATCCACAGCCGCTGCCCGCGCCCTACCGGCATCTGCCGGGTCTGCTGCGCGATGCGGGATGGTTTGTCACGAATGCCGCGGCACCCGGCGCGAAGCGTAGCGGCAAGACGATCACGAAGGGCAAGACGCACTACAACTTTGCCCACAAGGCCGGGGAGATGTTCGACGGCGACGACTGGCGGAAAAGGAAGCCCGGGCAGCCATTCTTCGCGCAGTTCCAAATCACCGAGCCGCACCGGCCCTTCCCGATTCCTGCGACCTTCGACGAAGCCAAGCTCCGCGCCATCGAGCTGCCGCCGAACTACCCCGATGTCCCGCTCATGCGGCGCGATTGGTATGCGTATCAACGCAGCGTCGAGGTCGTGGATCAGCGCGTGGGGGTGATTCTGGATCAACTCAAAGCCGAGGGCGTGCTCGACAATACCATCGTCATGTTCTTCGCCGATCACGGACGCCCGATGCCGTGGGGAAAGCAATGGCTGAGCGTCGAAGGATTGCAAGTGCCGCTGATCCTGCGCGGACCGCAAGTCGCTCCGAAAAGCATCGAGAATCGTCTGGTGAGTCTCATCGACCTCGCGCCATCGATGCTGAAGCTCGCAGGTTTCCCCATTCCGCAATGGATGGAAGGCAGGCCGATCCTCGGCGGCGAATTTCCCGGGCGCACCGTGCTGTTTGCAGCGCGCGATCGTTGTGGCGATGCGATGGATCGGATCCGCGCAGTGATCGGCCGTGACTCGTGGCTCGTGCAGAACTTCAACACCGATCTCCCGCGACTCCATTGGTCGGGCTACAAAGAGGCCAGCTATCCCGGAATGCCACTGCTGCGCGTGCTGCAAGCATCCGGCGGTCTCGACCCATTTCAATCCCGCTGGCTGGCTCCGACCCGACCCGCGATCGAATTTTACGACCTGAAGACCGATCCGCAGGGCCTGCACGATGTCTCACAAGATCCCAAGCATGCCGCGACCATCGCCGCGATGCGGGAGCAACTCGATACGTGGATTGGCGGCAGCAGAGATCGCGGCGCCTCCGGCGATCCAGCCACGGAGCCGCCGATGGAGCAGATTCAAAAAGACAAACGCGCCGACTATCAGCGCGCATGGAGGGCCCGCATTCAAAAGCCCGAGCCCACCGACGCCGAGCGTCTGGCGTGGTGGATGAAAAGCTATGGCCTGGAGTGAAACTTCAAGAAGGCCGTTCGCGCGGCCTCCCCGCTGCGCATGACGGCCAACACATTCACGTGAACCCCGGCAGCCAGCGATCGATCAAGCGAACTGTATCCATTTTGTGCTCACCATGAAACTCACCCTCACCCTCCTGCTGTGCGCCGCGCTGCTTCACGCCGCCGAGCCGCTGCGGATCGAGACCACGCTCGTGGACGGCAAGGCGCTCAGCTTCTCCACGTTTCAGAGCAACAATCAGAAGGTGGTGCAGAACAAGCGCGGCATCTTCATGACTCACACCCGCACGCGGAATGAAAAATACACGGCGCAGCAGTGGCGCGTGTCGCGCAGCCAAGACAGAGGGAAATCCTTCGAGACGATCTTCGAATCCACCGACGCGACGAATCCGCCGGTGCTCGAAACGGATGCCGCTGACAACATCTACGTCATGCATCCCGACTGGACGAGCCAGGAGGTCATCCTCTTCCGCTTTCTCAGCACAGAGGACTACCGCAAGCCTCATCGCACGGTGGTCGGCAAGGGCGCGGCGGGAAAATACTCGATGATGATCGACGAGCCGCGCAGTCAGCTTTGTTACTTCTCGCACAGCGGCGTCTTTCACCGCGTGAAGCTCGATGGTGCGCTCATCGACTCCCGCCTCATCATAAAGCGCGGCACGACTGCGGTGCAGGAATACACGCATCTCAACCTCGACGCGAACGGCGTGCTCCATGCCGCGTGGACCTCGCTGAACATCCCGCTCCATCGCTACTGGGGCATCCATCACGCGCAGTCGGCGGACGGTGGCACGACGTGGAGCGCTTTCACTGGCACGCCGCTCCCGCTACCCTTCATCGCGGATGAAAGCGGCGCGACGGATCGCATCACACTCGATGATGAGTTCGAGCCATCCACCTGGCTGGCCTCGATGATGATCAAAGACGGCAAGGCGCACTTCCTCTACAACGCGATGATGAAACCGTCGCGCCAGCATCACGTGCGCATCGACATCGCGACCGGTAAACGCGAGGTGGATCATCAGGACGTCAGCCTGAAAGGCGAAACGCTCGCGCTGGCCGGGCTCGATGGATTCTTCGCCACTGATGCAAAGAAGCCCGGCAGCCCGCTCTATTGCATCGCCCGCGAAGTGCGCGGCTTTCGCATCGCGTGTTTCATCAGCCGCGACCACGCCAGCACGTGGCACGACTACGCCGTGAGCGACAAGTTCCGCGAAGGCGACAGCACCGAGTTCAATCAACCCTATGCCACAGGCGGCTGCCGCAGCGTCACCGCCGACGGTTACATCATCGGCTCCTTCACCGAACTCGAAGGCAAGCAGCAGAAAAGCGTGCGCGGCGGCAAGGTGTGGTTTTTCAAGATCAAGGCGGAGTAGCGCGTTTGGTTTCTTTGAGACTGCAACGTGACGCAGAAAAGCAAATGCAACTACACCATGAACCCGGACCTTAACCGCCCGGACACATTCACTCGCCGCCACTTTTTCGCGCGCAGCGTTTTCGGGCTCGGAACGATGGGGCTGGCATCTTTGGTATCGAGTCAGCGCGCTGCCTCCGGCGCGGAGACGGCCGCGCGGCCCGGCGGCGCGCCCGCGCGCTGGCTCCGGGAACGCATCGGGCGCGGCACCGATGCGGTGGCGGGCGCGAAGGTGTGGCAGTTGACCAGCGCGGCGGTGATCAGCCACGGCATCTACGGGGAGCAGCTCTACTGCTCCGCCGACGGTAATCGCGTGGCCTTCCTCCGGTGTTATTCCACCGACTACGCGCGGGGACCGATGGAACTGTGGGTGGCCGATTTCACGACCGAAAGCGTCCTGCGCCTCGGCACGGCGGCGCTCTACCTCGTGGCGGCGAATCCCGAGCGCAACACGGTCTATTACATCCGGCGCGGCGAAAGCGACGAGCAGGCGCTGGTGCGCGTGAACTTGCAAACGCTCGAGCAGACGGTGCTTTTCACGTTCGGCAAGTGTCCGCCGCCCGCGTATGCTGGCCTGCTGGCCATCAGTCCCGACGAGCGTTACTGCATGCAGTTGCGCCGGCTGGGCGAGCGGCGGTACGGCGTCGAGCGCATTGACCTGGCGCGGGGCGAATGGGCCGTGATCCACGAGCAGGACGACATTTTCAACGCGCACCTCCAGTTCAGCCCCGCGGGAAAAGATTTGATGGTGCAGCAAAACCGGGGCGGCCTGGTCGATGAAAACTTTAACGTCGTCCGCACCACGGGCCCGGAGGGCGCGACGCTCTACGTGATCGATCAGGACGGAAAAAATGTCCGGCCGCTGCCCGTGGGCAAACCGCACACCACGCCCATCACGGGGCACGAAACATGGATCGGCAAGACGGGCCGCGTCGTGCTCACGACCATCGGGGGGAAGGTCTATACGGCGGCGCCGGGAGACCCCGCGCCCACGCTCGTGGCCGAGATGCCGGGGTTGAACCACATCGCGGCCTCGGCGGATGGGCGCTTCTTTCTGGTGGACGATTTCCGGAGTGGCCGGCTGTTCCTCGGCTCCCTGGCCACGACGCGGCTGCTGCCGTTCTGCGACACCGGCGCCAGTTGCGGTGCGCCGCAATACACCCACACGCACCCTTACATCACGCCGGACAATCGCCGCGTGATCTTCAACTCCGATCGCACGGGCATCTGCCAGGTCTATGCGGCGGAGATCCCGCAGGGCTTCCTCGACAAACTGGCGGCGGGCGAAGATCTCAAAAAGTAAATTGATTGGTTCTGTGATCCCACAACACGAAAACCGACACATTCTCACTCGCCGACAGTTCCTCAATCGCAGCGCGCTGAGCCTCGGCACCGCTGCGCTGAGCGCGAGCCCGGCTGCCGGACTGCTGGCAGCAGACGGCCCTGCAGTCCCGCAGAGCCAGCCGTGGAAGCGGCGCGAGAAGGCGCTGCTGAACAACTGCCCGGCGGCGCAACCGTGGTTCCATCATTCGTTCTATTCTCCCTTCGTGATTTTTTCGCAGGGCCGGTTCCATCTGTGGTTCGAGGGAACCGACGTGTTGCCCGCGCTGAATCAGGGCCGCATCGGATATGCGCACTCGGAAGATGGCATCGACTGGAAGCTGCATCCGGCAAATCCGATCCTTTCAGCCGATCAACTGGCGTTCAAGGCGAGCAACCTTTCCACACCCTGCGTGCTCTTTGATGATAAGGAGCAGATTTACAAGATGTGGTTCGTCGCGACCACGAAGTCCGTGCGCAACGACAAGGAAGTCATCGAGGATCAGGACCTCGGCTACGCCACGAGCAAGGACGGCATCGCGTGGAAGTTTCACGACAAGGTGCTGGTGGAAAAGTGTCGCCGTCCCTGTGTGCGGAAGGAGAACGGACGTTACCGCATGTGGATGAATGCGCGGCCCAAGCAGACTGACAGCTTCGCCGTGGGTTACCGTCACGTGTATGAATATGAGTCCGCGGATGGCATCGCGTGGACGCGCCGCGAGCAGCCGGCCATCGTGGCGGGCGGCATCACGAAGTCCTGCGTGTATCCCTGCGTGCTCAAGGTCGGAGCGACCTATTACATGTGGCACATCGGCCACCTGGCAAAGCCCGATCGGGAAGCCTACATCGACATTTTCTGCGACACCTCGGACGACGGCACCACTTGGCGGACGAATCACGAGACGGCGGCGTTCGTGGCCGCGCGCGATCGCAGCCGCTGGGATTGGAAACTCGTCTCCACGCCCTGCGTGGTGGAAGTCGGCGACGAACTCTATCTCTATTACATGGGCTCGAACATCCCCGTGAACTTCAATTTCTTCACGGGCGGCGACAAAAACTTCGGCATGCACCTCGGCCTGGCCGTGCTGCCTAAAGACAAGCTGGTTTGAAATGACTACCCGGAACATGTTGCACCGAATCCCAATCCTTCGTCGCCTGGCTTTCAGTCTGATCGTCATCGCGCTCTGCATGGCGCTTCAGCCCGCGATCGCTGCGAAGCCCAACATCCTCCTCATCTACGCCGACGATATCGGCTACGGCGACTTCGGCTGTTACGGCGCGACTGCGGTGAAGACACCGGCGGTGGATCGGCTTGCGCGTGAGGGATTGCGCTTCACTGATGCCCACTCGAATGCCGCCACGTGCACGCCTTCGCGCTACAGCTTGCTCACTGGCGAGTATGCGTGGCAGAAAAAAGGCACGGGCATCCTGCCGGGAGATGCGGCGCTCATCATCGAACCGGGCCGCACCACGCTGCCTTCCATGCTGAAGCGCGCAGGTTATGCGACCGGTGTCGTGGGAAAATGGCACCTCGGTCTCAGAATGGAGCGCGGCAAGCAGGATTGGAATGGCGAGATCAAACCGGGACCGCTGGAGATTGGTTTCGACGAGGCCTTCATCATGCCTGTCACGGGTGATCGCGTGCCGACGGTCTATTTGGAAAATCATCGCGTTGTGGGACTCGATCCCGCCGATCCGATTCAGGTGAGCTACAGCGTTGCGTTTGCAGGCGAGCCCGATGGCGTCGCGAATCGCGATCAACTTCGGATGAACTGGAGCAATGGGCACAATCAGGCCGTGCATGATGGCATCGGCCGCATCGGCTACCAGAAAGGCGGCCAATCGGCGCGTTGGAAGGACGAAAACATCGCCGATGATTTCACGAAGCGCGCAGTGACTTTCATCGAGCGACATCGCGCCGCGCCGTTCTTCCTCTACTTCGCCACGCATGGCATCCACGTGCCGCGCGTGCCGCATCCGCGTTTCGTCGGAAAGACCGGCATGGGTCCGCGTGGCGATGCGATCGTGGAGTTCGATGCCTGCGTCGATGCGCTGCTGCAAGCGCTCGATCGCCTCGGCCTCGCCGACAACACGCTGGTCATCCTCTCCAGCGACAACGGCCCCGTGCTCGACGACGGCTACGCCGATGACGCCGTGGCCAAACTCGGCACGCACCAACCCGCTGGCCCCTTGCGCGGAGGAAAAGCCACCGCATTCGAAGGAGGCACGCGCGTCCCGTTCATCGTGCGCTGGCCCGCCCGCGTGAAGCCCGGAACCTCCGACGCGCTCGTGGGACAGATCGATCTGCTCGCCTCGCTGGCCGCACTCACGGGGCAAAAACTAGCCGACGCCGATGCGCCCGACAGCTTCGACATTCTCCCCGCGCTGCTCGGTGAATCGCCCGCCGGACGCGACCATCTCGTCGAGCAAGGCGTCGGCCAGATGGTGCTGCGCTTGGGAACTTGGAAATATCTCCCCGCTGCCCCCGGGCGTCCCACCGCGGCCAGCAAATCGCCCGAGCCCACTCCCGCCCAACTCTACGATCTCGCCACCGACCTCGGTGAAACGAAGAACCTCGCCACAGAACAACCGCAGCGCGTGCAGGAAATGCAGCAGCGGCTCGATCAGCTTCGCAAAATCAAACGCAGCCGCCCATAAGCATGAAATCACTCTTCACTCTTCTCACGCTGCACGCCGGTTGCCTGCTCGCCGCCGACATTCCCGCGCATCCGCTTGCCAGCAAAGGTGAATCCATTTTCTCCGACGACTTCAACCGCGCCGAACTCGGCGGCAACTGGCGCATCGGCACGCCCACATTCAGCATCACCGACGGTGTGCTTCACGGCGGCCAAACCGGTCCCGGACACAGCGCCGTGGGCTTTGTGAAAGTCGGACGCAAGGATGTCATCGTGGAGTTCAAGATGCGCTTCGACCGCGCGAAGAGCATCAACGCCGTCTTCAACGACAAGGACTACAAAGAGGGCCACGCCGGTCACATCTGCCGCGTGAGCTTCCTGCCCGGCCGCATCTTCCTCGCGGACGACAAGGAGCGCCTGCGCCACGACATCGAGGAGCTGCGCAAGGATCCCAAACGCAAAGCCGAAGCCGACAAACTCGTCGAAGGCCGCACCCTCGGCTTTCCGAACAAGCTCGATCCGACGAAATGGTATCGCGTGCGCATCGAACTTCTCGGCGACGAACTCCGCGTCAGCCTCGACGACCGCCCCGTCGCGCACCTGAAATCATCCGGCATCGCCCACGCCATGGGGCTGGGGCGATCCGCGGGGCTTCAATCCGCAGTCGAGGATCGCGACGACGCACGGCGAGAGGCTGGCGGCGGAGGGGATGAAGTTCACCAATGCGCTTGCGGGAAGCGGCCATTTGTGTGCCGAGCCGGTACTGCCTGCTCAGGGGCGGATGCCGTATCGGAATTGGAACACGATTGTGGTAAATGGCGTGAGGAAAGCGCCGCGGCATGAAGCGCGGCTCAAACGGTTTCTTCGGGGAAGAGTTTCGGCATCAGCAGGAGCGCCGTGGATGCCAGCGCGCCGTCCTCTGCCAGTTGGCGCGTGGCGTGTGAGACTTTGCGGGCGAAGGTGTCGGCGTTCACGCCGTAGCGGCCGATCGCCGGGCTGGTGTGTGCGAGAAAGTTTTCGTCGTCGCGCGAAAGTAACGCGGCATCCTGAGGCAGCCGGAGGCCGCGCCGCATGAGATGCATGCATACGGTGAGGGCGTGCACGGCGCGCGCCACGAGGAAAGCGGTGGGCCGGGCCGGGGATCGCAGCGCTTGGTCGAGCAACTTGCATAGCTCCGCCTTGTCGCGATGGCGCAGCACGAGGAGGCTGGCTTCGGGTCGGTTCTTCAGGGACTCGCGCATGCCGCGTTCGCTCTCACGGTCCCCGCCGGTTCCACTCTCGGGCAGCACGAGGGCGAGCCGCCGGTGGCCTTTGCGGAGGAAAAGTGCGCCGGCGTGCCGGCAGGTCGCTCGATGATCCGCGTCTGCGAATGGAAGTGGAAGATCGTCAGGACAGGTGCCAAGCACCATACATGGAACCGCGTGTTGCAGAAACCAGGTCTGCATCGGCCGGCCCGAGCCGCTCAGTAACCAGGCCGCGGCGGGAGTGTGGAGCACCAGCTTTTCCAGGGCACGCTCGGGACGGGCGGAATAGCAGGAGCGGTTCACGTGCAGTTCCAGCGTCCAGCCCGAGCCGGTGAGTTCCTCGCGCAAGGCGTCGATGATGAGCACCGCGGACGGCGGCATGAGCCGCAGAGGAGCGGGGGTGAGGACGGCCACGACTTTGGACTCCGGCTGCGTGCTGCGAGGTCCGCGCTTCGGACAGATGCGGCGGCGCTGGCGGTGTTTCACGTCGAGCCAGCCGGTGCGCTCCAGTTCGTGGAGTGCGGCGCGCAGCGTGGGGCGGCTCACGTGGAGCCTGGCGCAGAGTTCCCGCTCGCCGGGAAGTTGGTCCTGCCAGCATCCGGCGCTGATGCCCTCGGACAAATGCCGCACGGTCTGAGTCACGAGCGAAAGGCGCTGCGGCAGGGGTGGTGATGCGGGCGTGGTTTTCATCTGGTCTGGAAATATGACCAGGAGGCTAGGGTGGCCTGCACGGCGCGACAGGTCACGGTGGGCGGGCAAGCGTAGCCTCATTTTCCGAATGCAAACTTCCACCACCCTCACACCCGGTCTTCTCGCCGAACTTCGCGAGTTCGACACGCCTTTGCTCGCCAACACCGTCAGCTTCATCGATCCCACTCCGGCGCATGAATACTATCTGAGCGGCAAGATTCAGTCCGTGACGCCGCCGCTCGGCCCCACGGTGGGCGTGGCATTCACCGCGGAGATCGACAGCAGCACACCCGGCGGCACGGCGGAGACGGACCTCTACTGGGAGCAACTCGAAGCGATGGCGAAATGCGGGCTGCCGGTGGTGTGGGTGGTGAAGGCCGTCGGCTCACGGCCGGAGCACGAATGCATGATCGGTGATGGGATGGCGAAGACTCTGCTTGCCGCGGGCTGTGTCGGGCTCGTGAGCGACAGCCGTGTGCGCGATGTGGCGGGACTCATCTCGACCCCGTTCGCCGCGTATTGCCGCGGTCGGGCGGTGCATCACGGTCCGCTGCGAATCCGCGCCGCGAACCGCCCCATCGAAGTGGGTGGCGTCACCATTCATCCGGGTGATGTCATTCATGCGAACGCGGACGGCGTCATCCGCATTCCGCCCGCGTGCCTCGGTGAACTTGCCACGAACGCGGTGCGCAATCGGGCCTTCGAGCATGAGGCGCATCTGTTTCTCCGCCGCACAGACCGCTCGCCCTCCGAGAAGCGCGCCTACGTCCAGGCGCTCATCGCCAAATATGGCTTCGCGGACTGCGTGAGCGGAAAGAAGTCCTGACACCACTCCCATGACCATCACCCGATTATTCGCCATCGCTGCTCTCGCGGTTTGCGCCGCTGTTTCACCGTCACACGCTGCAGAGCGCGTCCTGTTCGCCTTCGACGATCACAACATCGCATGGCAGCACAATTTGAAGCTCACATTGGAGACCGCGCAGAAGCATCCGGCCAATCCCGTACTCCGCAGCGGCCCGCCGGGGAGTCCCGACCACGGTCACGCGATCCTTTACGGCACCGTGATGAAGCAAGGGGACACCTTCCGCATGTGGTATCTCGGCATGCATGAGACGGAGAACAAGAACGGACAGCCGCCCGGTTGGTGGCGCCCGATGTGCTATGCGGAGAGCAAGGACGGCGTGACATGGACGAAGCCGGAACTCGGGCTCGTGGAGTTCAACGGCAGCACGAAAAACAACATCTGCCTGATCGAAGGCGAGCCACACTCGATGACTCGCGTGAACGATTTCCTCTCCGTGCTGCACGAACCGGACGAGCCCGATCCCGCGATGCGCTACAAGTGCGCCTACATCGCGCACATGCCGTTCGAGGAAGTGAAAGGCGGCCGCAGCAAGATTGGGCCGAATGAACGCCGTTGGGGCGCATTCATCACAGCGACGAGCGCAGACGGCTTGAAATGGAAATGTGTCGGCGACCGGCCTGCGAATGCCGGTGGCGAGCGATTCGAGGTGAGCAGCCTGTATCGCTTCGGCGACTTCTACTACGCCACCGGGCAGCTCATCAGCCCGTGGTCGTGGCGTCCGGATGGCAGCGACATTGGACGCGATATGCTGGCGTATCGCTCGCCGGATTTCGTGACGTGGTCGAAGGCAAAGGCGCTGTCGTACGCGCGACCAGGCCAGCTTTCCAATCCGCCGGTGAAAGGCCAGCAGATGCACATGGGCGCGGGCATTTGGAATCGCGGCAACGTTCTCGTCGGCCTGCACGGCATGTGGCAGGACGCCGAGCAGCCGCCGCCAAAAGGCCAGAGCTGGAATCTGGGTGTGCACGTGGATCTCGGACTGGTCATCAGCAACGACGGCGTGCATTTCCGCGAGCCCCTGCCGGGCTTTCAGATCATTCCGCGCGGCAAAGCGGGCGAGTGGGACGACGTGGCGATCCTGCAAGGCCACGCGTTGGTGAACGAAGGCGACCGAACGATGATCTGGTATTCGCACTGGGACACCGGCGGCGTCTTGAAGAACATGGACATCGGTCTCGCCTCGTTGCGTCGCGATGGATTCGGGTCGCTCTCGCGAAAAGTGGCGGAAGAAGAGGGGCACTTCATCACCAGCGCCTTCACGGCAAAAGGGATCGCGCTCAATGTGGATGGCATCACGCCGGAGTCGCCGCTCCGCGTTCAGTTGCTCGATCACCTCGACCATGCGCTCGACGGATTCGACGTCACTTTGACCACCAATGGCCTGCGCGTGCCCTTGCAGTGGTCCCGTCCGCTGCCCGCTGGCAGAGAGGTAGCCCTGCGCGTGAACTATCCCGCCAACAGCGCCGCGCGAGTTTACGCGGTGTATCTCAACGACTGAGTTTCATGTCGCTCAAGCTCGTCACCGAACTCAGCGATACCGACCGCAAGCTGCTGCATCGCGCCATCGACGGTTTTCTGCCGGAGAGGATCTTCGATGCGCACACCCACTTGTTTCACAGCCGCCATTTCGCGGAGGGAAAGCGGCCCGTGTTTCTCGATGAGGCTCGCGGCTACGGAATGGATGACTTTCAGGCGGCGATGAAAGTGTGGATGCCCGGTCACGCGGTGGAGGGCTTGTTTTTCGGCTACCCGAGCGCCGGGAATGATCGCGCAGGCGAGAACGCATGGGTCCAGTCGCAGATCGATTGGAGCACGAACTCGCGGGCGCTCGTGCTCGCCGCGCCGACAGATGACCCTGCGGAAGTGCGGCGGCTCATGAGCACGGGTGTGTTTGTCGGCATCAAGCCCTACCGCCTCTATGCCGATGTGCCGGATACGAAGGAGGCGGAGATCGAGTCCTTCGCGCCCGAGTGGATGTGGGAGGTCTGTCAGGAGCACGATGGCATCATGATGCTGCACATCATGCTCGCGGATGGCATCACCGATTCGCGCAACGTGGAGGCCATCCAGCGGCTGTGCCGTCGCTACCCGCGTTGCAGGCTCATCCTCGCGCACATCGCCCGCTCCTTTAACTACCGCCATGCCCGCGAGGGCCTGCATCACCTCATCGAACTCGACAACGTGGTTGTCGATACTTCCGCCGTGACGCAGGCGGGCGCCTTCCGCGCAGCGATCGAACTCCTTGGGCCGCGCCGCGTGCTCTGGGGCAGCGATTACATGGTCAGCGAACTGCGCGGCTCCTGCATCACGCAGGGCGATGGCTTCACCTGGATTCATCCGGATCTCGGAACCGAAAAGCTGACTGTCTTCGGCCAATACACGACCGTGGGCATCGAATCGCTTCTTTGCTTCCGGGAAGCCTGCGAGGACACCGGCATGACGCCCGCGGATTTGCAGGACATCTTCCGCGATAACGCGCTGCGTCTGCTCGCTCCGCATCTCGATGCAAAAGTGCTCCCCGTTGCGCCGAGCGGTCCTGAGTTGTCGGCACGAGCACAGCGCAGCATCTCCTGCGGCACCGGATTGCAATCAAAGCGCGCCCAGAGCTTCGACCCCGCTTCGTGGCCTGCCTATTTCTCGCGCTGCAAAGGTGCGCATGTTTGGGACAGCAACGGGCGCCGCTACCTCGACTTCACCGGCGGCGTCGGCGCGATCCTGCTCGGCCACTCGGATGACGACGTCAATCGCGCTGTGCATCGCCGCGTGAGCCTGGGCAGCTACTGCACGCTCGCCTCGCCGGATGAGATCGCCCTTGCCGAGACGCTGCTTGGTCTTCACCCGTGGGCGGGGAAGGTGCGCTATGCCCGCGGCGGTGGCGAGGCTCTCGGGATCGCGGTCCGCATCGCGCGTTCCGCGACGGGAAAATGCGGCATCGCCTTCTGCGGCTACCACGGATGGAACGACTGGTATCTCGCGGCCAACCTCGGCAGCACCAGCGCGCTCGATGGTCATCTCATGCCCGGCTTGGAGCCGCTCGGCGTGCCGCGCGAACTGGCAGGCACGGCCCAGCCATTCAAATACAATGACCTCGCCGCCTTCGAGTACGCGCTCTCGAAGCTCGGCGCGAACCTCGCCGCCGTCGTGATGGAGCCGATGCGCACCGACATGCCGCACGATGGATTCCTGGAAAATGTCGCTGCGCGTTGCCGCGCGCTGAATGCGGTGTTCGTCGTGGATGAAGTCACTGCTGGCTGGCGCTTTGGTTTTCCCGGTGGCTGCGCGCGTCTCGGCATCGAGCCGGATATCGCCGTGTATGCAAAGGCGATGAGCAACGGCTTTCCCTGCGCCGCAATCGTCGGTCGCGGTGCCGTCATGGACGCGGCGGATGCGAGCTTCATCTCCAGCAGCTATTGGACGGATGGCGTCGGCCCTGCGGCCGCGCTCGCGTGCATCGGGAAAATGCGCGCGCTCGATGTGCAACAGCACGTCTGGACGCTCGGCGAGGAGATGCAGAACGGCTTGCGCGAGGTGGCCGCGCGACATCCGGCGCTGAAGCTCAAAGTCGCCTCGATGCCGTGTGCGCCATCGCTTGCATTTGAACTCCCCGGACTCAGCGCGGCCGCGAAGACCCTGATGATCCGCAGAATGCTCGCGCGCGGCATCACCTTCAGCAGCCAGCTCTACGTCATGTGGCCGCACACGACCGCCGAGGTGAGGACGATGCTGTCCGCCCTCGATGAAACCCTCGCCGAACTCGTCCGCCTTCACGAGCAAGGTCGCCTGGAGGAAGAAGCCGGCGCCAAGCAAGCCAGCACCGGTTTCGCGAGACTCGCGTGATCACATCAAGAACCCATTTTTTGTCGCCATGAAGCTCCTCGCCTTCCTCGTGCTCGCCGCATCGCTTTCCGCCGCTGAACTGCGCGTCGGCATCGACAAGGAATATCCCACCATCCATCACGCCATCAAAGCCGCGCAACCCGGCGACACCATTCATCTCGAAAACAAGGTCTATCGCGACTACGCGGGCTTCTACGGAAAGAAGGGCACGCCCGGCAGACCCATCACGCTCGACGGACATGGCGCGGTTTTGGAAGGCAGCGATCCTTTGAAGTCCGAGCAGTGGAGAGAGGTCGCGCCCGGCCTCTTCGCCGCCGAGGAACTGCTCGCGCGACTCGATCCCGCCATCATCTACCGCTGGTTTTTTCTATTCGACGGCAGGATGCAGCTCATGGGCTGCACTTCGAAAGGCAGACACACACCGCACAAAAAGCCCGAGGACCTCCAGCCCGGCGAGTGGACCTTCATTCAAGGCCCTGCTCGGCCCAACTCCAAACCCGGCCAGATTTACGGCACCTTCTTCATCAAGCTGGAAGCTGGAAAGAAACTCACCGAGGCAAACATCGCCGTTCCGGTCCGCAGCGCCGGCGTGCAGTTCAGCGGCGACAATGCCCACCTCGTCATCAAGAACCTCACCGCCACCCATCCCTACAACGACGGTTTCAACATCCACGGCGACTGCCGCGACGTGCTTTTTGAAAACATCCGCGCCATCGAATGCGGCGACGACGGCATCAGCGCCCACGAATCCGCGCAGTATCGCGTGAATGGCTTCGTGAGCATCGGCAACAGCACCGGCATCTGCGACACCGGCACCGCGCAGACGACCTACCGCGATGTCTTCATCTCCGGTTGCCACGGGCACGACCTCTATTTCCTCGACGAAGGCCGCTACTCGATCACGAACGCCCTCGTGCTCTCCGGCGCGGAAAATCCCTTCGTCGTCACCGGACGCGATCGTGGCGAATGCCACTTCACGATGGAGAACGTGCTCTTCCGCCGCCTAGTCGAGCCGCGCATCGGTCAAATCCGCGCTCGCGCCATCGTCAAAGCCCGCGCCTGCACCTTTGAAGGCCTCGACTTCAAAATCACGGGCGCGGCCATCTTTGAAAGCAGCCTCGTGAATGGTCGCCCCAGCGAACCCAACGCGCGAGGAGCCGATACTTCCCTCGTGCAAAGGCTGACGCCGGACTCCGCCCCATGACTGAACCGATCACCCGCCGTGGAGGTGCTCTACCGGCCGGTCAGGGTCTTGCCCCCATGGCGACCGTGAACCCATTCTGGCCCTTCCACTCCACGGTTTGGCTTTCGCAACTTTTCATTCGGTGAGGCGGGGATTTTCCCCATGAGGCTTCGCAAATGGGGGGCTCCACGGGAAAGAGCGAAAGGACCGGCCACGCGAACTGGTTCCGCGCCAGCAGGCGCGTGTTCTACTTCGCCGTCGTCGGCGATACGGCGCAGATCGAGGAGCTCGAGATTTGGAGTGCGCGGCGACCGGAAAGACTGTTTCAATTTGCGAGACGCTTTCCTCCCGCGAAGGGAGGAAGAGCCTCCACCCCAAATCTGACCGCCGAATGAAACCCTACTGCCTCACCCAGGCATTCATCGCGTGCCTTATGGCCTCCCTGGTCCCCCTCCACGCTGTGGAGCGCAGGCCGAATGTCATCTTCATCCTCACCGACGACCAGGGCTGGAACGACGCACACTTCGCCGGACATCCTTATGTGAAGACGCCGAACCTCGACAAGTTCACGAGCGAGGGCACGTGGCTCCGGCAGTTTTATGTCGCCGCGACGGTGTGCTCGCCGAGCCGCGCGGCGTTCATGACTTCGCACTCGCCCGCGCGGCATTTCGTGCACGGGCATTTTGCGACGCACGACCAGAACGCCGCGCGCTCGATGCCGGACACGCTCAATCCCAAAGTGCCGACCGTCGCGTCGCTGCTGAAAGGCGCGGGCTATGCGACGGGGCACTTTGGCAAGTGGCACCTCGGCAACGGGCCCGGCGCACCGGAGCCGTCGGCATACGGCTTCGATGTTTCGAAGACGGTGAATGCGAACGGGCCGCAACTCGGCGACGAGGGGAAGGATCCTTACTTCCGCGCGAAGTCCACGGCGCTCATCGTGGATGAGACGATCCAGTTCATCCGGGAGCACAAGGACGGGCCGTTCTATGCGAACGTATGGACGCTGTTGCCGCACGCGAAGCTGAACCCGACGCCGGAGCAACTCGCAGTGTATGCGGACCTGAACCCCAGCGCGGGCGACGCGGCATTTGGTCCGTGGATGCAGAAGTATCTCGGCGAGGCGAAAAACCTGAAGAGCCAGATGCAGGTCTTCTGCGCGACGCTCACGGACCTCGACACACAACTCGGCCGACTTTTCGCCGCTCTCGATGAGATGAAGCTCGCGAACGACACGATCGTCTTTTTCTCCAGCGACAACGGCGCGGAGGATTACCGCATCGGCAACGCTTCGAACGGTGGCGTCGGCAACACTGGTCCGCTCCGCGCGCGCAAGCGCAGCATGTATGAAGGCGGCATCCGCACGTTTGGCATCGTGCGCTGGCCGGGGCATGTCGCCGCGGGGAAAAGGGACGAGACCAGCGTGACCGGTGGCGTGGATTTTCTGCCGACAATCTGCAAACTCACCGGCGTCAGCATCCCGGAGAATCTGCGGCCCGACGGCGAGGACGTGAGCGACATCTGGATGGGCAAATCGCGCGCACGCACGAAACCGCTGCATTGGGAGTGGCTCTTCAACGTGCAGGGCGCGGAATACACGCCCCCGATGCTCGCCGTGCGCGACGGTGACTGGAAACTCTTCGTGAACCACAATGGGACCGGCGCTCAACTTTTCAACATCCCGAAAGACGTCGGCGAGGAACATGATGTCGCCGCGGCGAATCCCGAAGTTGTGAAGTCACTCACCGCCAAGGCGCTCGCATGGGCGAAGTCGCTGCCACCGAGCAAGGCGCGCGACGATGCCGCCGCAGCCGGCAGGCCGCAGGACGGCGGACGCGCTCCTCGCCGCGCGGCCAAACCGACCGCGAACCCAGACGCCGAGCCCCTCGACCGCGCGGCCATCTTTAAGAAGTGGGACAAGGACCGCGATGGAAAGCTGTCGCTGGAGGAATACACTGCCGGCCTCGCGCAGAAGGGCGATGCGCCGCAGCGCTTCAAGACCTTCGATACAAACGGTGATGGGATGCTGGCCGAGAACGAGTTTGTGAGAGCGGGCAAGCCATGAATATGAGCTTCGTTCGCATCCTTGTGGTTCTGCTGCTGGTTCCGTCGGCTGTGATCCAAGCCGCCGACACGCGCCCGAATGTACTCCTGATCGTTTCGGATGATCTGGCCGCGACTCTCGGCTGCTACGGATTTCCCGCGGCGAAGACGCCGAACCTCGACGCGCTCGCGAAACGCGGCGTGCGCTTTGACCGGGCGTATTGCCAGTTCCCGCACTGCAATCCGTCGCGTTCGTCCTTTCTCACCGGGCTGCGGCCGAACACGACCCGCGTGACCGATAACGCCGATGTGCTCTACAAGAATCTGCCCGGGGTGATCACAATGCCGCATCACTTCCGCGGGCACGGCTATGCCACCGCGCGATGCGGGAAGCTCTTTCACCTCGGCGTGCCGAGCGGCGAGGAGAGCATGGACGATCCGCAGGCGTGGGATTTCGGCACGCCGTTCAAGAGCGAACTGCCTTATCCGCCGAAGCGCGAGAGTGCGGTGAAGATCCAGGCCGGAAAAAGAGCGGCATCGCGTGGCAGGAGATTCCGTGCGAGGACGGCGACCTCGTGGATGGCGGCCATGCGCGCGCCGCGATCGGCTGGCTGGAGCAGCGGGACAGAGCGAAACCGTTTCTGCTCGCGGTCGGATTCCATCGTCCACATCTGCCGCTCGTGGCGCCGGGGAAGTATTTCGACCTCTATCCGCTCGATACTATCCAGCTTCCGGTCGAACCGGCGGACGACGAGGCGGACATCCCGCTGCCCGCGCGCAACGGCGCGGTGCCAGGCTACGCGGTGACGGCCACGCCGGAGCAGCGGCGCGCCGCGATCCGCGGATTTCTTGCCACGGTCAGCTACATGGATGCGCAGGCGGGGCGGGTACTTGACGCGGTTCAGCGGCTCGGTCTCGCGGAGTCCACGATCGTCATTTTCACCAGCGACCACGGCTGGCATCTCGGTGAGCACGGCCTGTGGCACAAGCGCAGCCTCTTCGAGGAATCCGCACGCGTGCCGCTCATCGTGAGCGTGCCGGGGATGAAGACGCGCGGGCAGACCGCGGCGGGACTCGTCGAGTTGCTCGATCTTTTCCCGACCGTCTGCGACCTCACCGGCGTCCCGCCGTTGCCGACGTTGCAGGGCAAGAGCCTGCGCCCGCTGCTCGATGATCCGCGCGCCACGCTGCACGCCGCCGCATTCACGCAGGCGCGGCGCGGCAAGAATGCGGAATTTTGGGGGCGCACGGTACGCACGACCCGATGGCGCTGCACGGAGTGGAGTGAGGGGCGCGATGGGATTGAACTCTACGACCACGACGCCGATCCGCGCGAATACACGAATGTCGCCAATGTCGCGCGCCATGCCGTCACGCTTCGCGAACTTCGCGCGCTGCTCGCCGGGAAGCTTCCGCCCATCAGGCCTTGAACCATGACTTTTTGCAGAGGGCGTCCGGGAGTTCCTTTTCGACGGGGGCTCCGCGACGTTGTTCGTTGACCAGCCGATCAAGTTCACGGTCGCGCGCGGCAACCGGGAAGTCGCACGGAACCGCGCCGATGCGCCAAAAATGAACGCTATGCATGTGGATGTGACGCGATTGAAGTATGCAACGCCATGAAGCACGTCCCCACCTTCCTCCTCGTCGCCGTCCTTGCTGACCGGGCTCACGCGCAGAGCGTCGCTCCGACCATGGGCAACGTGCCCTACGTCGAGGCTGGCCACACGCGCCAGGTGCTCGACATTTACTCACCTGCGAATGCGAAAAACCTGCCCGTGGTGTTTTGGATTCATGGCGGTGGCTGGCAGACGGGCGACAAGACCGACGTGAAGGCCAAGCCTCAGTGGTTCATGGACAAGAGGTTCGTCTTTGTCTCCACGAACTACCGTCTCCTGCCGGATGTGGAAATGGGGACGCTCATCCGCGACGTGGCCAAGGCGTTTGGCTGGGTGAACAGGCACATCGCCGAGTACGGCGGGGATCCGAAGCGGGTGCTCGTTGGCGGGCATTCGGCGGGCGCGCAACTCGCCGCGATCCTCTGCACCGACGATCGTTATCTCAAAGCGGAAGGCGTCGCGTTCGATTCCCTCGTCGGATGCGTGCCCGTGGATGGCGACACTTATGACATCCCCGCGATCATCGAAACCGCGGAGACGCGCCGACGCGTGCATCACCAGCCGCAGGCGAAGTTCGGCCATCGCGAGAAATTCGGCAATGATCCTGCTAAGCACGTGGACTTCTCCGCGGTCACGCATGTGGGGAAGGGGAAGGGCATCCCGCCATTCCTCATCCTTTACGTCGCCAGCCATCCCGACACCTCCGCGCAGGCGCAGCGACTCGGTGCCGTGCTGAAGGATGCGGGCATCCCGGCGACGCCTTTCGGCGCGAAGGACACGAATCACGTGAAACTCAACGACGACCTCGGCCTGCCCGATGATCCGGCGACGAAGGCCCTGGCTGACCTTGTTGCAACGGTGCTGAAGAGGCGATGAGGCGCACGTTGGCCTCGCCGGGTGGCGATGGCGCTCGTAGATTGACGACTGTGATCCAATGAATCCTCCGACCAAAAACATCACCCGGCGCCGTTTTCTCGGAGCGGCCGCGCTCGGCACAGCTGCGGTGCCGCAACTCGTCTCTGGCGCGGATCAAACGGGATCCACCTCCAGCGATGGAAGAAATTTTCATGAACCCGCGATGACTCTGCCGCTTGTGAGCGACGCCGATGTCATCGTGTGCGGCGCGGGGCCGGCGGGTGTTTCCGCCGCGATCACCGCGGCACGCGCGGGCGCGAAGGTGCGGCTCTTTGAATGGCGCGGCTGCCTCGGCGGTGTGTGGACGGCCGGATTGCTCGGTTACCTTCTGGATTTCGACAAGCCCGGCTTTGCGCGGGAGTTGCGTGCGAGACTCGACGAGCGCGGCATCCGGCGCGGCATGCGCCCGGACAGCGTTTGCTACGAGCCCGAGGGCATGAAGCTGCTGCTGGAGGAATGGTGCGTGGAGACAGGGGTGAAATTTCAACTGCACACGCGCGTGGCCGCCGCGTATCGCGACGGACGGCGGCTTACGACCATTGTCACGGAGTCCAAGTCCGGCCGGCAGGCATGGAAGGCGCCGGTATTCATCGACACGACCGGCGATGGCGACCTCGGTGCGCTCGCGGGATGCGCTTGGGAGATCGGCGAGGCGAAGGACTGCCCTTGCCAGCCGATGTCGCTGAATGCGCTGCTCGTCGTGAAGGATGCCGAGGCACTGCGCGAGTTCATCCGCATGGACAGACCGGACCCGGGCGAGAAGAACGACGAGAAGAAGGACCGCATCCGCCAGGCAATCGAACGCACCGGACACTATCCCTCCTACGGCAAACCGACGCTCTGGCAGGTGCGGGACAATCTGATCCTCGCGATGTTCAACCACGAGTACGGCGTCAAGCCTTTCGACGCGGCGCAGGTCACCGAGGCGACCGTGCGTGCGCGCGCGGAGATGAACCGGATGGTTACCGGCCTGCGCAAACTCGGCGGACCTTGGGAGGGAATCCAGATCGCCGCGACTGCCGAGCAGATCGGCGTTCGTGATGGCCGCCGGATCGCGGGGCGTTATACGGTGAGCAAGGACGACGTCACCAGCGGCGCCCGTCACGGCGATGACGTCGTACGGCCGACGTTCCCGATCGATGTCCACGCCACGAGTGCCGAGCGGAACAGGACGAGCGCGTACTCGAACCACGGCCTGAAGGTGAAGCCCTATGACATTCCCTTGCGCGCGCTCATCGCGAAGGACGTGGACGGCCTGATGATGGCGGGTCGCTGCATCAGCGGCGACTTCATCGCGCACTCGAGTTACCGGGTCACGGGCAACGCGGCGGCGATGGGTGAGGCAGCCGGCGTCATTTCCGCCGTCGCGGCGAAAAGCCGGCGTCTGCCGCATGAGGTGGAGTGGAGCGAGGGCGTTTCCGCGTTAGAGAAACTCGTGCGGCACGGATGAACTGAGAGCGAACGGCCAATTCTATGACACCGATCCTTCAAACGAGCGACCCTGGCAGTTTACGCCGCCCACTTGCCCGCCACGCGCTGCGGGGCGCGGCGTTGTTGGTGGCGATCGCTTTCGCGGCTTCCGGGGCGCGCGCGGCTGAACAACCGGCGGCCCTGGTGAACCGGGTCGTGGCCGCTGCCGGTGGCGAGGAGAAGCTGCTTCGCTTGTTTCGAATCAAGGAGCGATTTCATTTCGGCGATCAGCCTGAGCCCGCGCCCGGGAAGAAGGCATCGACCCGCGAGTCCGTGCTGGAACCGCCGGGATTCTGGTGGGTGGGAAAGAAGGACCGGACGGATGAGCCTGCGAAGTTCGACGTGTGGGGATGGACACTTGGGGCGCTCACCGATCCGAAGTCGCTGCTCGAAGTCGTTCCCGAGATCAATGAGGGAGAGAAGC
>JBEBGK010001129.1:0-1605 GCA_040081515.1 Chthoniobacteraceae bacterium | reverse complement strand
GAGCGTACTCGATCGCTACGCGCAGCAGATTCAGCAGACCATCGAGCGCGACGGCTTCTACGTGCGCGTCCCTGCCGGAAAGCAGTTCTACCTCTACATCACGCAGACGGTGGACCGCGCGGAAGCGCAAATCGGCGGCACCTCGATCGGCACGCCTCCGCCGGCACCGGCGACGCCGGAAAAGCCCGGTGATGCGTCGCACACCACTTCCCAACCGTCCCGGCCCACACCGCCCGTCCGGCCCGTCCTCTCCAATCAACAATCCAATCCATGAAACACATCCTGCCACTCGCATTCGCGTTCGCTCTCACCGCGTGCGCATCCCGCCCGCCAAAGGCCATCGTCATCACACCGTCGTCGCGTCGCGTCGCCGATGCCTCCACCGTCCGCCTTCCTGAACGGGTGCGCGAGTATCGTTTCGGGCGTTACGTCGATCCGGGAGACCGCTCCGTCATGCACGATGCGCATCCGGTCTATCGGGTCGAAGATTCCGCCGCGTGGAACCTGCGGCCATCGCCGGGTGGTGCGCGCGGCAACAGTACGCCGCCGGTTGCCACCGCGCCGCCGGAGAAGGACGCCGCGCTTGCCGAACTGAACAAGCAGCGCGCCGCAACCCGCGCATTCACCGAGCAGACTACCGCGTTGAATCAACGTCTCGCGGAACTGTCCCAGGCCGTCGGACAGACGAAGGAGATCGCCAAGCAGAACCTAGCCCTCAAGCAAGAGATCGTCGCATTGCGCGACCGCATGGACGCACTCGCGCAAACACCGCAAGCCCCGCCATCACGCCCCACGCCACCCGCGGCGAAACCCGACGACAAGTGGTAAGCGCCGACATTTCCAATTCAACAACCATGAAAGCCACCACCGAAAACCAACCCGTCATCGTCACCGTGCCGCCAGCGACCGTTACCCGGTATCTCGAAGCCAGCGAGGAGGTCGAGCAAACGCTCGGCAAGTCTCCCGGCCCCGAGTTCCTCATGAGCCTCGCCGTCGAGCACGAAGACCCACTCCAGCTCGTTGATCTCTTCTGCGGCGAGATCATCGCAGCCCTCCGCGAAACCCCAGCCGCTGTCCACTAAACCAACATGAGCCTCAAACGAACCGACAAACCCGCCAACGGAAACAGCACGCCCGCCGCAGACGCAGCCGGCGATGTCCCGAAGCTCCGCGACAACCCGGAGATCAACGCCAAGATCGACGCCTACATCAAGGCCAACCCCAAGGAATGGGCCTACATTCAGGGCCTGCCCCGCGAGCGCCTGGAGCGGACCGTCGTCCTGCAAAACGTCAACAAGATCGAGCGCCGCGAACGCATCCGCACCGCCGTGCTGAAGAAGCTCGATGAGAATCCCGAACTGAAGGAAGCCTACCGCACCCTCGTGAAGGATCTTCCCGCCGAGCAGCAGGAAAAAGCGATGGCCTCGATTGCATCGCGAACGATGCGCTCCATCACCCCGCGCCCGCAGACGCAAACCGCAGGAGCGAAGGTCTAGCCCACCACCACCGCGAAGACTCCGGGTGCGCTCCGTGCGGGCACTCCTCCGCGCACCCGGAGACTTCGCCGGCCTCCCCGCCGCGATGATGCCGCTGCTCCGCAGCCGC
>JBEBGK010001128.1:0-1607 GCA_040081515.1 Chthoniobacteraceae bacterium | reverse complement strand
CTCCAGCACCGTGTGCAGTTCCGGGAAAAGGATCCGCCCGCGCGTCAATTCCTCGCGGTAACGATCCTCCGAGAGATACGGCTCGCATCCAAAGACCGACGAGCCCCGCAGCAGCGCCTTGTCGAAGGGATCATCCTCGAACGCGTGCAGCGTGTTGTGGTGAATGAAAACGCCGATCGGGCCCTGCTGCGGCAGCAGATGCGCCGCGTGAAGAATCCGCTCCCGGAGTCGCGCCTGCTCCGGGGACAGCGTCGCGCCCGGCGGATTCTGGGATGCGGAATGCTCGGCGCTCAAAACAAGTTCGGGTTAAGGCGGCGCCCTCAGACCTTCCGCTTCCGGGGCGAGGACTTGGCCTCGCGCGGAGTGCCAGCCCTCGCGGGCTTGTACCATTCCTCGTGCGTCTCATCGATGTCCACGTGGCCACCGGTCTTCTCGTGATTCTCACGCCAGCCGTGCAGCGCTTCAAAGGCGGCGTGATCCACGAAATCGACCGCGAGGTCGATGTCCACCGGATGCCCGGAGGGGATTTTTGAAAGCTCGGCGTTCAGCTTCGGCACCGAGGCAAAGGTGAGCGTTCCGCCGATGAGCACATGCCACTTGCCTTCGCGCTGTTCACTGGAGATTTCCGTGTTGGAGAGACGACGCAGCAGGAAAAAGACACTGAGGGCGAGGCCGATCCCGACACCGGCCAGAAGGTTCACGCAAGTCACGCCGAGCACGGTGGCCCAGTAGATGAGGATTTCGTTGTGCTTCGTGAGTTCCCGGATGTGGTGGAGATTCACCAGACTCACGCCCACATGCACCAGCAGGCCGGCGAGCACGGCCAGCGGGATGCTTTCGATGACCTTCCCGGCGAAGAACGCGAAGACGAGAATCCACACGCCGTGCATGATCGCCGACCAGCGGGTGGCACCGCCCGCATTGATGTTCGCCGACGAGCGCACGATGACGCCCGTGATCGGCAGGCCGCCGAGCAGGCCGGAGACGAGATTGCCCGCGCCCTGCGCGCTCAGCTCCTTGTCGAGATTCGAGCGGGCGCCCGAATGCAGCTTGTCGGTCGCCACCGCGCACAGCAGCGACTCGATGCTCGCGATGACCGCCACCGTGAGCACCGCGACGACGAATGCGCCCCATTTCGAGGAATCCGGCGGGACGAGCTTCGTCAGCTCAAAGGTCTCAGGCAGATCCACGCGCTTCACGTCCATCTTCAGGAGGATGGAAACCACCGTGCCGACGACCACCGCCACCAGCGGTCCCGGGATCGCTTTCAACGCGGGCACCTTCAGCTTTTTCCACACGACCAGAATCGCAAACGTCAGGCACCCGAGAATCGCCGCCTGCACGCTCATCACGCCGAGTTGCTTGGGAATCCCGATCAGATTCACCAGCGGCGAACTCTGCGGCGAACCACCCAGCACGACATGGATCTGCGCCAGCGCGATCGAAATGCCGATGCCCGCCAGCATCCCATGCACCACCGCCGGCGCGATGATCAGCGCCCCGCGCGCCACTTTGAACCAGCCGAGCAGCAACTGCACGACCCCGGCGCACGCGGTGATGAGGCACATCGTCTGCCAGCCGAACTGCGCCACCAACCCCGCCACCAC
>JBEBGK010001127.1:0-1609 GCA_040081515.1 Chthoniobacteraceae bacterium | reverse complement strand
CCTCGGCTGCGCCAACGAACCGGAGGAGAAGCCCTGGTATGTCGACGGGGCCCTTCATCTGGTCGAGCGGAAGCACGAGCTTCATCGCCCCCGCCATGAAGAAGAGCAGCGCGAGCAGGATTTGCACAGTCCACAGCACTTTGCTTGATCGCATGTGGAGCCATTCTCCCTCGAACGGCCCGGCCCGGCTCGCCGCGCGGCGCCTCACGCGATAGGTCCGATGGGGCATCCGCGGTTACGTCGAACCGGGCCCGGGTGGTGCTCGACCGCGGCCACGCACGAGCCGGCTCTCCGGCCGCGAGGATTCTGCTCACGGCGATCCCGGAGCGAGTAGGATCGATCGTGGTGTTTACAGGAGATCTGCGTTCTCTCACAGGGTGGCGGCTCTCCATGTGCGCCGGCGCGTGTGCGGTGTTCCTCTCTGCCGCTCCGAGTGGCGCGGGCCAGGAGACACCCGCTCCGCAAGCCGCACCGACCCTCCCCGCGACGCCCGAGTCGTCGGACGGATCGCCGGACTCCGCAGATGCAGTGTCGCTCGATCTCGCGAAGCATCACTTCTACAACGCCCGCTTCGAAACCTCGGTGGATGTCACACGCCTGTTGGAAACGAACCAGCCGGACGACCTCGCGATCCACGAGATGCGCTCCTCGGCGCTGCTCTTCCAGTTGAAGCGGCTGCTCGAGCCGCGAGGCAAGAAGGTGCCGTTGAAGGAATGTGCCTCCTGCCCTGCGCTGATCGCGAAGTTCGCCGCCGATTTCCAGCACGCGCGGACGCTCGCCCGCGCCAGGGTGGCAGCCGCGCCAGACGACGTGGAGGCGAGATTTTTCCTCGGAAAGCTGAACCTCAACTACATCTGGCTGCAGCTTGGTCCGCTCGGCAAGAAGACTGGGTGGAACGAATACTGGGAAGGCCGCCGATCGCTCGACGAGGTGCTCGCCGCGCGTCCGGATCACGTCCGCGCGCGCATCGGGCGCGCGTGGATCGACTACATCGTCGACACCAGGATGCCGTGGGGCACCGAATGGATGCTGGGGGGAGGCGACCGCAAGCGGGCACTCCGCGTGGTGCGTGAGGCCGCGGCCAGCGAACAGGTGGAGTACTACGCACACGTCGAAGCGGAGTTCGCGCTCTGGGAGATGCTCATCAAGGAGCGGGATCTCGTGAGCGCGACGGACGTCGCCCGCCGCCTGTCGCGGGACTTTCCCGACAACAAGGACATCGCCGCCTTTCTCGAGACGAGAACGGCCGACACGCGGCCCGACTGACGTCCAGCTACGGCTGCGGCCGCACGCGATCACTCACGGCGTTGCGGCGGCGGCGCACCCTGCACGACCATCCGCCGCCGCGTCTCCTGGGCGTGCCCGTTCGGCGTCTGACGGCGTCATCGTCGGGTTCGATCGAGCAACGCTTCCACCGTCCATTCGTAGATGGTGCACAACCGCCCGAGGTCGGACACCTCGAGCGCGACGGTGAGCCCGAAGAGCCGCGGCAGCAGCACGGTACAGGCGCCTATCACCCCCAGGGCGAGCGACGCCGCACGCTTCGGCTGGTCCCGGCTCTGCCGGGAGAACGTCAGGGTGACCGCAGTAGAAGAGATCAGGCCCCCGA
>JBEBGK010001126.1:0-1610 GCA_040081515.1 Chthoniobacteraceae bacterium | reverse complement strand
AGTTCGGATCGCCGCCGATGACGAACGGCGCGTGCTGGCCGCCGAGGAAATTCGGCCCGCCGCTGCGGGTATTACCGGGCATCGCCATGTAAGCCGGAAGCCCGTTGCGCACGCCGCGGTCGTAAGAAACCATCGAGCCAAAGGACGGGTGAAATGTGACGAACGCCCCGCAACCCACCGGCACGGGCGTCGGCGCGCCGGTCATCATGTAGTGATTGCCGCCGCCGTGATTCGGATCCTTGTGCGCGATCGAGCGGATCACCGTGAACTTGTCGAAAGCCTTCGCCAGTTCCGGCACCGGCTCCGAAAAATGCACGCCCGGCACGCAAGTCGGGATCGATTTGAAAGTCCCGCGAATCTCCTCCGGCGCATCCGGCTTCGGGTCGAACGTCTCGTAATGGGACGGTCCGCCGTCCATCCAGACCATGATGCAATTCACGTTCTTCTTCGGACCGCTCGCCGCAGAGGCGCGCATCCGCAGCAGATCGCACAATCCAAAGCCCAGCGTCCCCCCGAGCCCGACTTGCAGGAAGTCGCGTCGGGAAATACCAGCGCAGTTGCGATGAAGGGAGGACATGTCGGCGTGATGACATAATTCCGAATCGGGCAGCTTCGTAGGGAGGAAAACTGCCATCCCGCGCGGACAGGCGAAGGAGGGCAGCCCGCACTCGTTGTGGGAGAACCGCGCGGAGTAGTTGCAGCCCTTGGGGCAGATCCCCATCCGCCACCCGTCCACTCCCAACGGTTTCACCCGAATCTCTCCCGGGACCGGACGCACCGGCGGCGCACACGTGCTGAGGCGGAACAAAGAGTGCACGGGCCGGCGCAACCTGGCCCATCTCGGGCCGTGGATCTCAGTGCACAAAGTTTGGAATATGCCGGCCTCGGGGGCCGGGGCCGGTACCGTTCGGGGCAAAGCTCGTTATCAATGACTCCAAGTAGGTCTTCCTCCGATCGAGATCGTTGAAACTCCGCTTCGTGGTCGGTTCGACAGGGTCGGGTGTTTCGATGCCGGTCAGGAACCCGGCGAGCACCGCGCGTCGCCCCAGCGAGCGGGGCAATTGATGATCCTTTGGAAATCCGATCTGTAAGAACTCCGCGCCTGTCTCGGTGCGATGGCAGCCGCTGCAGGTGTTTAGCGCGAAGTTATGGCGCGCATCGTTGTTGAGGATTCCGGCAGCGCTCCAAGGCACGTCGTAGAACGGGTCGAGCAACTCTATCGCGGTGAATGTCCGCGAACCCGCGCCCGGAAAATCGGCCAACTGAAACGGCCCCGCGAGCGCCGACGCCGCAAAGTGGTGCGGCGCAAGCACGAACGTCTCGTCGAGCAAGGCCGCCTGGTTGGCGTTGATCAATTCTGCCAGCGCAGGTGTGCCGTTCAGTGCGAGGACATCAGGCGTTAGCGCCACCGCGTCCTGCCGCAGGCGGCCGTCCTTGGGGTCGATTACGAATTCGCGCAACTCCCACGGGAAACCAAAGGCCAGTTCGTTGGCACGGATCTGGTTCAGGGCGGAACCATTGGGCTTCCGGGGAGCGGCGCCCCGATCGGTAAAGCGGCGGGTGATTGATTCGAGCGCCTCGTTGTAGGCCGGGCTGCCGAGCGACTGGCT
>JBEBGK010001125.1:0-1612 GCA_040081515.1 Chthoniobacteraceae bacterium | reverse complement strand
TGGCGGAGGTCGTGATCAACGGTCCCGTGCAGGTGCAGGTCTCGAAGCTGCGCGACCAGATTTCCTCGAAGCCCGGCGACGCGCTGAGCGAGGCGACGCTGGAGGCGGACCGGCAGAAGATCATCGAATTCTACCAGGGTAAGAACTACGGCGACGTGGATGTGCGGCACCGCACGGAGAATGTGGGCAAGGCGGGCGCGGTCCGGGTGATTTTCGATGTGACGGAAGGCGGGACCACGAAGATTGACAACGTGGCCTTCCGGGGAAATTCCGCGGTGAAGAAGTCCGAGCTGATGAAGGCCATCAAGACCAAGCCGAAGGGGATTATGACGATACTCTCCTCGACTGCGGGCAAGCTGAACAGCGACCAGCTCCAGGACGACGTGCGCGCGATCCGCGACCTGTATCAGGGCAAGGGCTACCTCCAGGTGGATGTGCGGAGGCCGGAAATCAGCCGCAGCGGATCGAAGGTGGATGTCACGTTCGTGATCGTGGAGGGCGCTCAGTTTCATGTGGGAAAAGTGGTGGTGATTGGTGCTCGCGTGTTTGCGATGGATGAAGTCACGAAGGTGCTGAAGCTGAAGTCCGGCGCGATTTACTCGCCGCAGGCGCTCGCCGCGGACCGCAAGGCGATCAGCGACCTCTACGGCGCGAAGGGCTACCTGGACTTGCAGGTGATCCCGACGCCGGTTCCTGTCGGCGGTGCCACGGTGGATGTCAGCTTCCGCATCGAGGAAGGCGTGCAGTACTACGTGGATAAGGTGAACATCGCCGGCAATACGCGCACGAAGGACAAGGTGGTCCGCCGTGAACTCGCCCTGGCACCCGGGGATCTTTTCAACACCGTCCGCATGGACGCGAGCAAGGCGCGCCTCGACAACCTCCGCTATTTCTCGCGCACCGAAGTCCGCCCGGCGGAGCCGCTCATCTCGGTGCCCGGCCGGCGCGACCTGAATGTGGACGTCACCGAGACGCAGACGGGATCGTTCAATTTCGGCGCGGGCTTCAGCTCGGTGGACAACCTGCTCGGATTTGTCGAACTGACGCAGGGAAATTTTGACATCATGAACTGGGGGAAGTTCACCGGCGGAGGGCAGAAATTCCGCACGCGCATCCAGTACGGCACCACGCGCAAGGATTTCGTCATCAGCCTCACGGAGCCCTACTTCCTCGACAGGAAACTGTCGCTCGGCGGCGAGCTCTATTACCGTGATGCGAGCTACACGAGCAGCGTGTACAACGAGAAGCGCTACGGCGGGGACATCTTCCTGCGCCGTCCGCTGAATGAATTCACCGCGCTGCGCCTCGAATACCGCCTCGAGGAAATCGAACTGCACAGCTTTGATTCCACGGCATCGGCCGTGATTCGCTCGGAAGAGGGGAAGATGCTGAAGAGCCAGGTCAGCACCGGCATCACCTACGATTCGCGCAACCGCGTTTACCTTCCCAGCAGCGGCATGCGTGTGGATGCGTCGGTGTACCTTGCCGGCGGATTCCTCGGCGGCGACGAGGACATCTACGGTTTCGACATCGAGGCGTCGAAATACATCTCGCTGCCCGGCGACACGATTCTGACGTTTGAAGGCCAGATTGCCGGAGTGGACACTTGGTC
>JBEBGK010001124.1:0-1612 GCA_040081515.1 Chthoniobacteraceae bacterium | reverse complement strand
CCAGGCCGCGCTGATGGCGCCGACGCAGATCCTGGCCGAGCAGCACTACCTCAATTTCCGCCGGCTCCTCGATCCACTGGGCGTGCGCGTCGCGCTGCGCACCGGGACGCGGAAGGAGCAGACGGGCGACATGCCGCTTTTCACGCCTGGAGCCGACGGCGAGCCGCAGATTCTCGTCGGCACGCACGCGTTGCTCTACGAGGGCGCCGGGTTTTCACGGCTGGGCCTCGCGGTGATCGACGAACAGCACAAGTTCGGCGTCATGCAGCGCGCCCGGCTGCGCGGGCAGGGCAATGCGCCGGATGTGCTCGTGATGACGGCGACGCCGATCCCGCGCACGCTCACGATGACGCTCTACGGCGATCTCGACGTCTCCACGCTCGATGAAATGCCCGCCGGCCGCGGACGGATCATCACCGCCGTCCGCTCCACGGAGAAGCTGCCGGATGCGGCGGAATTCATCCGCGGCCAGATCGCCGAAGGGCGGCAGGCCTACATCGTTTACCCGCTCGTGGAGGAAAGCGAACGCCTCGATGCAAAGGCGGCGACCGCCGAGATCGCGAAATGGCGGGAGCTGCTCGCGCCACATCCGTGCGAGCTGCTCCACGGCCGGGTCCCGCCCGAGGAAAAGGAAGCGATCATGGAGCGCTTCCGGGCCAATGAGACGAAGGTGCTCGTCGCCACGACGGTCATCGAGGTCGGCATCGATGTGCCGAATGCGACCTGCATGCTCGTCGAAAACGCGGAGCGTTTCGGGCTGGCGCAGCTCCACCAGTTGCGCGGGCGCATCGGGCGCGGAGGCCACAAGAGCTACTGCATCCTGCTCGCCACCGGGGATGGCGGCGAAGGGATCGAGAAATTGCGGATCCTCGAGCGGACGCTCGACGGCTTCGAGATCGCGGAGGCGGATCTGCGGCTGCGCGGACCGGGCGACATGCTGGGCACGGCGCAGAGCGGCCTGCCGCCGTTGCGGCTGGGCGATCTCTTTGCCGATGCGGACCTCATGAAGCTCGCGCGCAACCATGCGTTCCTGATCTTCGAGAAGGATCCGCTGCTTGAACGTCCGGAGAACGCCGGATGTCGTAGTCTCCTCGCCAGGCACCGCCATTCCGTCCTCTCGCAAGTCAGTTGAACATGTCCTACTCCCGCCGCCTTCTCCCGCTTCTGGTCATCGGAATCCTCGCCGGCTACGCGCTCTGGCGCTACCAACACCGTGACGGCCGGCGCGCCTCGGAACGGTTCACCCCGGCGGCGGCGCCGAAGCTCAACCTGGACGACGTGAAGGTCCTCGCCGCGATCGACGCGGAATACACGCGCCTCGTGCATTCGGTGGTCCCCAGCGTCGTGAGCATCACGAGTTCCCGCACGGTGATGCAGATGGCGCCGCTGACCGTCGGCGATCTGCTCATGGGCCGCCAGCGGTCGCAGCGCGCTAAGAGCACCTCGCTCGGCAGCGGCGTCATCGTGTCGAAGGAGGGTCACATTCTCACGAATCACCACGTCATCGCCGGCATGACGGAGATCCGCGTGCAGCTCACCGACGGACGCAACCTCCCGGCGGCCCTCATCGGCAGCGATCCGGCGACGGACATCGCCGTGCTGCGCATCGACG
>JBEBGK010001123.1:0-1613 GCA_040081515.1 Chthoniobacteraceae bacterium | reverse complement strand
GATCACCGCGCTCGAGGAATTCTCGGGGATCGAGCACCGGCATCTCGCCTGGTTGTAGCGTCCTCCGGTCCGCCGTTGGCGGGACGGCGTGCTCAGTTTCTGCGGGACAAACGCGCAGGGCCGGGCATCGTGTGCACCGAGTGAACCCGACCAACCAGATCGAAGAAGCGCCCCAGGGCGTTTCGCCGCAGCCTCCCGCAGTCAACCCGCGTCCAGGGCAGCCCGCGGATCCGCGCGAAATCCGCAATCTCGCGCTGGGTGTCGGTCTCCTCGTGCTGGCGGCGATTGCCTACTGGCTCGGCCTCTACCTCGCGGGGCACTCGGGGACGCGCGCGCTGGTCGCCAGCTTCGGCACCTTCGGCCTGCTTTGGCTGCTCTTCAAATCGCGCGTCATGCTCCAGCGCCACGGGGTTCTCGTCGCCACCGGTGCCATTGCGCTCTTCGCTGTCGCCATCCCGTTCGTCGAGCGGGCGGCGCGAAAGGTCGACCATCTCGCGCGCACGCGGCTCGGAGGCGCTCCGGTCGCCGGATCCGAGTCCGCCCCGGCGGCGCAGCCCGCGACTGTGATTGCGGCGCAGCCCGCGATCCCCGAGCCGCCGCCTGCTCCTCCCGCCGAGGAAGTCGTACGCGAACTCGTCGTCCCTCCGCCGGATTCCTCCGCGGGGAAATTGATCCGTTTGAAAGAGGACGCGAAGGTCGTGATCGGAGGCCGCAAATTTCTCATCCGCGCCGGCAACGAGTTTCCCTTCAGGAAGCTCGCGGATGGAATGGTCACTTTTGTCGCCGGCGACGAGGAGCTGACGCTCGATTCGCAACTGGTCACGTTCACCGGCCAGTCGCAGGAGACACCGGCCGAGATCACCAAGCTCGCGATGGATGAGTTGAAGAAGCGCTACCCCGGCATCTTTCAAAAGGACGCGCCTCAGAACGAAATCTTCGTCGGGCGCACCAAGGAGTTGCAGTTGGAACTGCCGGATTTCTTCAAGAATCCGCGCTGGCCGCTCGAGCTCGGCGAACAACTCGCCGCGCAGGAGGGATGGAAGCGGGCCGATCAGCCCGAGGAGGATGCGCCGCCGAATGCCGCACCCCAGCCGGCGAATCCGCCCCCGCAGGACACGCCTGCGCAGGAGGCTCCCCCGACCGTGCCGAGGTAGGGTCCGCGATCCCGGCTACTTGCGGAGCAGCCGGTCCGGATTCAGCGCCTGCAGCGCGGGCGGGACGAAGAGACCGTTCTTGCGGATCAGTGTGCCGTCGAAGCGGATCTCGCCGCCGCCGTAATCCGGCCGCTGGATGCACACGAGATCCCAGTGCACCTGCGAACGGTTCCCATTCTCCGTCTGCTCGTAGCACTGGCCGGGTGTGAAGTGGAATGAGCCCGCGATTTTCTCGTCGAAAAGAATGTCGCGCATAGGCGAGAGCACGTGCGGATTGAAGCCAATCGCGAACTCGCCGATGAACCGCGCGCCCGCATCGCTATCGAGGATGGAGTTCAGTTTTTCAGTGTTGCTCGAAGTCGCATCGGTGATTTTGCCGTCCTTGAAAGCCAGCCGCACATTGTCGAACGCGACACCCTGGTAGATCGTCGGCGCATTGTAGCTCACGTGGCCCTGCAC
>JBEBGK010001122.1:0-1613 GCA_040081515.1 Chthoniobacteraceae bacterium | reverse complement strand
TGCGGACACCGCGGCGATGGCGAAGAATCTCGGTGCGGTGGCCGCGTATCTGGCGGCGTTGCGCGAGGACACGGGCCGGGAGATTCACCTCGGACTGGAGCCGGAGCCGTCGTGTCACCTCGAGACCACGGCGGAGACCGTGAGCTTTTTCAAGGACGCGCTCCTCACCGCGGGCGTGGCGGAAGTGAAGCGCATCCGCCAGTGCGACGGGGACGCGGCGGAGGAACTGATGCGCCGCCACGTCGGCGTCTGTTTCGACACATGCCACGTCGCGCTGCAGTTCGAGGATCCGATCGAGTCGCTGCGCACCTATGTCCGCGAGGGAATCCGCGTCTCAAAGGTGCAACTGAGCGCGGCGCTGACGACGGGCGGCGCGCCCGGGGACTGGGAGGCGCTGCGGCCGTTCGCCGAGGGTGTTTACCTGCACCAGGTGAAGGCGCGACTCCCGGACGGGCAGATCCGCTCGTGGATCGATCTGCCGGGCGCCCTCGCGGATGACGAGGGACGCGCGGGGCTCGAGGAAGTCCGCGTGCATTTCCACGTGCCGCTTTTCTTCAAAGGGAACGGACCTCTCGCCAGCACGGTATCCACGCTGACCCCCGATTTCTTTCGCGAGCTGCGCTCCGGGGCGACGAGCCATGTGGAGATCGAGACGTACACTTTCGACGTCCTGCCGCCCGAGATCCACCCGGGCGATGTCGTGAAGAGCATCGCGCGCGAGTATGCCTGGGTGCAGGAACTCCTGTAGTCCGCGCGCACAATTCTTTTACAATCTCCGCACCCGCGCCTGACATGGCGCGCACGGCGATTGCGCATAGTGTGGGGCAGATTCATGAAAAAGAGCATCTGGATATTCCTTCTCGCCGTGCTGGTGCCGGGCGCCGTGCTCGGGTGGCTCGCGCTCCGGAGCGCGGAGGAGCAGCAGATCATCTTCGAGCGGCGCACGGCGGAGCTTTACCAGAAGGAGACCGAGACCTTGGCGGCCACTGTGAGGAACGCAGTCGAGGGAGAGCGCCGTGCGTTTGCCGACACGGTGCACCGGCTCCTGGCGAATGGCGATCCGGATGCCCTCGCGCGCGATTTCGCGAACACGCTGGCGGATGCGTGGCCGCGGAAGGCGATCGGCTTTTCCCTCGACGGCCAGGGGAAGCTGCTCTCGCCGAGTGTCACGGATGCGGCGCGGGACGCGAGGTGCCGCAGTTTCCTGATGGATAACGGATCGTTCCTGAGCGGCCTGGAGCCGGCGACGGTGTATGCGGTGCAGACGGAGGGGAAGCAGTCGGGTTCCATTGCGCCCTCGCGGATGAAGAGCTCAGGGAACGTGTCCCAGAATTTTCGATTCGAGGAGCCGCGCTCGAAGAGCGATGCACCTGCGCCCGAAGCTTTGCCACTGCAGGCCGTCGCGAAGGACAAAGGCACTGTGGCTCTTCATGACGTTGCTCCTTCTGATCCCGATGGGTTTGGCACTGCTGCGGCAGGCAAGACCGCGAAGGGCGAGGTGCAGAAGCGCATGGCTGAACGGCTGCTCGAAAGGACTCCGGCACCGGTACCGGCGAAGGCGGCTGCCCCGGCGCCGAGGGCGGCTGCCGCGCGGGATGCGCGGACGCGGGAAA
>JBEBGK010001121.1:0-1615 GCA_040081515.1 Chthoniobacteraceae bacterium | reverse complement strand
GGAAGAGCTTGTAGGCCTTGGGTGTGAGCGCGTAGCCGCTGTTTGTCGCTTCCAGCCCCTGACGCTCGGCCTCCTGGCGGAGGTAGTCCTCGACCTGCTGCTGGAGGCGGTTGAGCTCTTCGATCTGGGCGCTTTCTGCGAACTTGGCGAGTTCTTCGAGGTCGATGATCCCGACCTGGGCGTTCTTGGCGGCCTCCTCGAGTTGCTCAAGGAGCTTGTCGATCGCCTCGAGCTCCTCCTTGATGGCGAGCGCTTCGGGCACCGTCAATGGGGTGCGGCCCGTGAACGTGTACTTGCTCGCGAGCTCATCGACCTGGTACTTGTCGCCCAGCGCGGCCATGACCCGCATCAGCCCCTTGGCGAACTCGCCCTGCTCGTCGCGCTGCGCGTACCAGAGGCGCTCGAGGTCGGCGATCTGCTCTTCCTTGACGGCCTGGTAGAAGTCCGGGGCGTGCCTCTTCTCGGGCTTCACCGTGCGGGCCGAGTCGTGGAACAGGTCACTCGCGCTGTTCTGCACAGTATCGGTCTCATACGTGCTCAGGATCTTTCGTTTGCGGTCCTCGAGCATCCCCCGCAGGGCGTCGATGCTCGGGCCCAGGCGCGGAAACATCGAAGGGTCGATCTTGATCGCCCGGGCGAGCTCCTCGGGCGTCAGCTCGCGCATCGAGCCGTGGGCGAGCATGTGCTCCATCGCGGCGGAGGCGAGGTCCGGCGCCGGCGCTGTTGGCGAAGGGAAGTTCTTGGGGTCGTAGGCCTGATAGGAGTGGATGAGCCCCGGCGGGGTCGCGCGCGGAGCGGCTCCGTCGGGAGTTGCGTCGTCGCGGGATGTGGGCTCATCGTTCATCGGGTGCGCTCGGAATCCGTAGACCCAGTTGCTGCATCACGTCTCATAGACGACGCGCCCGTGGCGCGTGGCGCGGCTGATCTTGTCGCCGGCCCAGAGGCCCGCGAGCACGAACTCGACGCACGAGGCCCGCACGGCAGGGTCGGTCGCCGAGTTGACCTCGAAGGCCTTGTCCCACACCGGCGGCACGCGCTTGAGGAGCGTGGCGTAGTGCTCACTCTTGAGCATGTCGCCCACTTCGATCTTGACGCCCTTAGCAAAGATCTGGGCGATCTCCTCCAGGCCGTGGCGGGTCACGTACTCGTCGAAGACCGCCTTGACCGCCTCGGCCAGGATCGTGTCGAGGACCTGGCGCTCGGTGAGCTGGTGCGTGCCCATCAGGTCGAGCTCGAGCTTGCCGATGGCGCTGGTGTGGAAGTGCGCGAGGTCGCTGATGCGCGGCACGGCGGGCTTCTCCCCCAAGCGGATCGCGCGCTGGCGGGCGGAGGCGACCATCACGCGGTAGTTGGCGATGCTGAACCGCGCGGAGACGCCCGAGCTCTGGTCGATGTGCTTGCTCTTGCGGGCGCCGATCGCCATCTGCTCGACGATCTCCTTCATGAACCGGGGCACCACGACTGGGAACTCGCCGCCCAGGTCCAGCCCATCCGCCAAGGCCTCGCGCTCGGTGATATCGATCCCCAGGTCGCGCGTGCGCGGGTAGTGCGTCTGGATGGTCGAGCCGATGCGGTCCTTGAGCTGTGGGATCACTTTGCCCGAGCGGTTGTACGT
>JBEBGK010001120.1:0-1617 GCA_040081515.1 Chthoniobacteraceae bacterium | reverse complement strand
CCCTCGCCCCGAGCTTCATCTTTCCTTCCCCGACACGGGGCGAGGGCGCCCCTTCTCCTTGCGCATGGAGCGGCGCTTCTTCGACCCCTTCGCGGCCATCCGGCACACGCGGAACCATCTCCCCCACTGGCAGCAGCCAGGTGCAACTTACTTTATCACTTTTCGCCTCGCCGACGCAGTCCCCGCCGGGCTGCGCACCGAGTGGACCAACGAGCGCGCAGCGTGGCTGAAGTGACACCCGGAGCCGTGGAGCGCCGAGGTGGAGCGGGACTACCACAAGCGGTTCAGCACGCGAGTCGATGCGTGGCTCGATGCCGGCCACGGCGAGTGCGTGTTGCGGGATGACAGGTGCCGCGTCGTCGTCGAGGCGACCTTGCGATTTCGGGAAGGGGACGACTATCTCCAGCATGCCTGGGTCGTGATGCCCAATCACGTTCACGCGCTCGTCTCGCTAAACAGCGAGGCGGCATTGGAGACGGTGTTGGGCGCGTGGAAAAGTGTATCGTCGCGGCGAATCGGGAAGTTGATCGGCCGGCATGGGACACTGTGGCAGGAGGACTATTTCGATCGGCTGATTCGCGATGCGGAGCATTTTGGGAACGTGGTGCGATACATCCGGCGCAATCCGGTGAAGGCGAAGCTGCGCGACGGGTTCACGCTGTACGAGAGCGAAGAGGTGAAGGGTATGTGAACAAGGAGCCGGGGCGCCCTCGCCCCGTACTTCTTCCGACCTTTCTCGACACGGGGCGAGGGCGCCCCTTCTCCTTGAGGGAAAAAGTCATCAAAGCAGATGCTCTCCGTCTGCTATATCTACGAACACAATGAACAAGACCGCCACTTTCCTCCTCGCCTCCGTAGCGCTGGCGCAAGCCGCGCAGGAGCCCAAGTCCGCCACCGTCGAGTTCAACCGCGATGTCCGCCCGATCCTCTCGGACAAATGTTTCGCGTGCCACGGGTTCGATGCGAAGACGCGCAAGGCCGACCTGCGGCTCGATCTGCCGGAGGGCGCATTCGCCGATAACGACGGCGTCCGCGCGGTGGTTCCCGGCGACTTGAAAAAGAGCGAGGCATGGCTGCGGATCATCAGCACCGTCGAGGACGAGGTGATGCCGCCGCCGAAATCCCACAAGACGATGAGCGCGGCGGAGAAGGATGTCATCAAGCGCTGGATCGAGCAGGGCGCGAAGTATCAGAAGCACTGGGCGTTCATCGCGCCGCAGCGGCCGGTGGTGCCGGAGATTCAAAGTCCGAAGTTCCAAATCCGAAACCCGATTGATGCCTTCGTCCTGTCGCGTCTGGAACGCGAAGGGCTGAAGCCCGCGCCCGAGGCGGACCGGCGCGTGCTCGCGCGGCGGCTGGCGCTCGACCTCACCGGGTTGCCGCCGAAGCCGGAGGAGGTCGAGGCCTTCGTGAAGGACACCGCACCGGACGCGTACGAGAAGCTGGTCGCGAAATTCATGGCGACGCCGCAGTGGGGCGAACATCGCGGGCGCTATTGGCTCGATGCCGCGCGCTACGCCGACACGCACGGGCTGCACTTCGACAAGTACCGCGAGATCTGGCCGTATCGCGACTGGGTGATCGCGGCGTTCAATCGCAACCAGCCATTCGACCAGT
>JBEBGK010001119.1:0-1618 GCA_040081515.1 Chthoniobacteraceae bacterium | reverse complement strand
TGCCAGCGCGGACCGCTTTTCCGAGGATGACCGCCGGCTGCTCGCGACGTTTCTGGAACGCTGCGACATGCTGAAATTTGCGCGTGTCGAGGCGCACGCGGAGGAGAACAGCGAGTTGCTCGGCGCGGCGACCGCTTTTGTCCAGGGAGCACGGCCGTGAACTTCGATATCTTCCGATTCGCGCAGCCGTGGTGGTTCCTGGCGCTCCTGGTCATCCCGTGGATCGCGTGGATGAAGGGCGGCAAGGGGCCCGCGCCAGCCATCCGTTTTTCTTTTGTGGCGCCGCTTCGGAGTTTCTGCCGCCCGCGTCCAGCAGGCTGGGGCGGATTCAAATGGCTGCTGATGTTTTTCGCGCTGCTCTCGTTCGTGGTGGCGCTCGCACGCCCGCGGCTTGGCAAGACGCAGGACACGATCGAGTCCAGCGGCGTGGACATCATTCTCGCGCTGGATGTCTCGAGCTCCATGTTGGCGGAGGACTTCACGCTCGGGAACGATCGATCCAACCGGCTCGAGGCGGTGAAGGATGTGACGCGCCGTTTCATCGGCGGCCGGCCGAATGATCGCATCGGGATCGTGGCGTTCGCCGGGCGACCTTATCTGGTCAGTCCGCTGACGCTGGATCATGCGTGGCTGGAAAAGAACCTCGAGCGGCTGAAGATCGGCCTCGTGGAGGACGGCACCTCCGTGGGCTCGGCGATCGCCAGCGCCGGAAACCGGCTGAAGGCGAGGGACTCGAAGAGCAGGATCATCGTGTTGCTCACCGACGGCGACGAGACCGTGACGACCGTGCCGACGACGACGGCCGCCGAGGCGGCGAAGACGCTGGGGATCAAGATCTACACCATCGCCGCGGGGACGAAGGGCATGGCGCCGTATCCCGTCGGGCGCGATTTCTTCGGCAACAAGGTTTACCGGAGCATGCCCGTGACCGTGGACGAAGGTGCGCTGCGAAAGGTCGCGGAGATCGGCGGCGGCAAATTCTTTCGCGCGACGGACACGGAATCGCTGAACGAAATCTTCGGGGAGATCGACAAGCTGGAAAAGACCGAGGTGAAATTGCAGCGCCGCGTGGACTGGCGGGATTTATTTCCGTGGTTCATCGCCGCCGGGGCCGCGATCGCAGGGCTGCATCTGCTGCTGTCGCAGACGGCGTGGAGGACGGTGCCATGACGGAGCTTCACTTCGCGCAACCGCTCTGGCTTTGGCTGTCGGCAGTCCTGCCGCTGTTCATCGCGCTGCTTTTCTACGCCGAAAAGCGCCGCCGCGAGGCGCTGGATCAGCTCCTCGCGGCGAGACTGCAGGCGCGGCTCGCGGGCAACGTGAGCATCGCAAGGAGGCGTGCAGGTTTCGCGCTGATGCTTGCCGGGCTTGCGCTGGCCTTCGTCGCCCTTGCGCGGCCGCAGTGGGGTTTCACCTGGGAGGAGCGCAAGCAGCGCGGGCGGGACGTGATCATCGCGCTCGACACCTCGCGCTCGATGCTCGCGAACGATTTGCAGCCGAACCGCCTGACGAGGGCGAAGCTCGCCGCGCAGGATCTGTTGGTGGAGTTGGAGGGGGATCGCGTCGGGCTGATTGCGTTTGCCGGCTCCTCGTTCCTCCAGGCGCCGCTCACGGCGGA
>JBEBGK010001118.1:0-1621 GCA_040081515.1 Chthoniobacteraceae bacterium | reverse complement strand
GCGATTCCAGGCCCGCGATCCTGAACGATCAGCCGCGCACTTGCACCGTCCGTCTCCGTGGCCACGCGGACGTATCTGCCCTGAGCCGCATACTTCTCCACGTTAGACAGCAGGTTTCCAAGAATCTGCGTCACGGCGTCAGCGTCCAGTTTGATTGTCTCTGGAGCGGCGAGGCTCAGGTCGATCTCGATCTCGCGGCTGTCCAGCAGAACCCGCCAGTGTTCGATGGTCTTGGCCACGACGTCATCGAGTACTCCCGACCGCATCTGCACCGTCAGTTTGTCCCGCTGCTGCCGCGCAAGGTTGAGCACATTGTTGATCAGCCGACTCAGCCGCGATGTCTCCGCGCCGACGACGCCGAGATAGCGGAGCGCCGTTTGGTCGTCCGCCTTCTCCGCCCGATCCGCAGCCATCTCGGCGTAGAGCTGGATGTTCGTCAGCGGCGTCTTCAGCTCGTGCGACACCTGGTTCACAAAGGTCACCCGCTGCTGCGCCTCGCGAATCGCCCGTGTGGACTCTCGAAAGAACAGCCACCCCAGCGCCACCACCAGCAGGCTCCCGGACGCGACGGCGAGATAGACCGGCAGCAGGGCCGAGCGCGCAAACTCGTCTGTATGACGTCCGATCTCAGCCACCAATTGTGGATCGACCGCCGCGAATCGAACATCCTGCACCAGGCGGCGGGTCTCCTCTGACCGCTTCGCCGCATCCCGGGCCAGGAAGCTCCCCAGCCATGCCAGCAGCGAGAGCGGCATCACCACCAGAAGGATGAGAAGAAGCGTGGGACGTTGTGACATGAAGGGGATTTTGGGAGCGCGGTACAAAACACCGTTTTGTCCCCGGCTCCAAATTCAAAAAGCATCCATCGCCTTCCATCGGCGTGAAGCGACGGCGGGCGGATCTCCCAAACGCATCGGGGCGGGCTCAGCGCCCGCCCCGACTTTCAGTCATTGAATCCAACAGCCCGAAGGAACCAAATATCCGTTAAAAGTATTTTGTGAATTGCCACCCATCCAGTGATGCGCGGTGTGATCGACGATGGGAATAGACCACAAGAGCGACCGGATGTTGTCAGATGATTGTAAGAGAATTGTAAGAAGTTTGTGAGACGAGTGGCTTACCGGGTTTTTTCCTCGGGGCTGCCCTTCTTCCGTAGGGCTTCCAGCTCCTTCTGCAAGTCATCCGTCTTCCGCTGCAAGGTCTGCATCTTGTCCCACACGCTCTTCAAGTCCTGCGGGCCGGCGAGCAGCGAGGACAAATCCGCGAGCGACTTCTCCGCCGCTGTGCGCACGGGATCATTGAAGGGTTTCGTCTCGGCGATCAGCGGCTGGAGCAGTGCGATGGCCTTCGGATCACGCAGCGTGCCGAGCGATCTCGCCGCCGCCGCGCGGAGTTCCTCCTTCGGGCTGTTCAGAAATCCAGCAATGAACTGACGCGGTGCATCACGATCCTTCTGCTCGCGGGCGAGAAATGCCAACGCATCGAGAGCCGCGCCGAAATCTCGCGTGCGAAAATCCAGCGGTGCCGCCTTCAGCCGATCAAGCACAGCGGGAACGGCAGCCACGTCATCCTGCGCCCGGAGCGCTTCGATGGCGGCCAGCGCCACGTCGTTGTTGTAGGT
>JBEBGK010000197.1:0-6569 GCA_040081515.1 Chthoniobacteraceae bacterium | reverse complement strand
GCCCATGCACCTTCTCGAGCGCCAGGGTGATGTTTTCCAGCGCGGTGAGATGGGGAAAAAGATTGAACGCCTGAAACACGATGCCGAGCCGCCGGCGGTGCGCGCGCAACCGCTCCTCGGACGAGTAATCCACGACGCTGCCATCGAACGAGACCGTGCCGGAATCCGGCGCCTCGAGTCCTGCAATGGTGCGGAGCAGGGTGCTCTTGCCGCCGCCAGAGGGGCCGATGAACACCACCGCGCGCGCATCGCCGAAGTCCGCCGAGATGCCGTCGAGCACGGTCTTTCCCGCGAAGGACTTGTTCAAGCCGTCGAGCCGCAGCTTCATCGCGCGCTACGCGGCATTCGCGCGGAGGATCTCCTCGATCACCTCGTCGGTCGTCTTGCCCTCGGCCTCGCCCTCGAAGTTCAGGATCACGCGGTGCCGCAGCGCCGCCGGCGCGGCCTTCGCGATGTCGGCCTTCGCGACGTGGCAGCGGCCGTCGAGCAGCGCAAAGATCTTCGCTGCGAGCACGAGCGCCTGCGCGCCGCGCGGGCTGGCGCCGTAGCGCACGTATTTTTTTGAAAGCGCGCCCGCGCCGGGATCCTCCGGGTGGGTCGCGAGGACCAGCCGCACGGCGTGTTCCTGCACCTCGCGGACGAGCGGCACCTGCCGCGCGACGTCGCGCAGCGCGAGCACCTCCGCCGCGTCATGCAGCACTTTCTCCACGCGCAGAGTTCCGGCGCTCGTCGTACGGTCGAGGATGTCGTGAAGTTCCCCGGCGGTCGGGTAGCGGACCTTCACCTTGAACAGGAACCGATCGAGCTGCGCCTCGGGCAGCGGGTAGGTGCCCTCCATTTCGAGCGGATTCTGCGTGGCGAGCACCAGGAACGGCTGCGGCAGCGGATGCTGCACGCCGCCCACCGTCACGTGCGCCTCCTGCATCGCCTCGAGCAGCGCGCTCTGCGTTTTCGGAGTGGCGCGGTTGATTTCATCCGCGAGGAGGAGATTCGTGAACACGGGCCCGGGCCGGAACTGGAACGAACGGCGCCGGTGCTCGTCCTCATGGATGATGTTCGTCCCGACGATATCCGCCGGCATGAGGTCCGGCGTGAACTGGATGCGCTGGAATTGCAGATTCACCGCCTCGCCCAGGGTGCGCACCAGCATCGTCTTGCCGAGCCCCGGCACGCCCTCGAGCAGCGCATGGCCTCCGGCGAAAAGCGCCACGAGCACGCTCTGGATCACGTCATCCTGGCCGACGATCATTTTTCCCATCTCCTGCTGGATGCTGCGGAAGGTGGTCCGGAATTGTTGCAGGCGCGGTTCGAGCGGTTCGTTCATGATGCGGTAAAAAAGGATGGCCTATGGTCTCGGTCGGATCGCCTCGAAGTACCGCTTGATGAGCAGCCGCGAGCCAAGCGGGATATTCTCCTGCGTCACGGCGTCCTCCGCGTCGGCGGCTGCGGCGTCGTAAAGTTCCCGGTAGCGCCGCGCCGCCTTTCCCCCGCCGGTGGCGACTCCTGGCGTCGCGGCGGAAAGCGATTCCCCCGCGCCGAGCTTTCCGCTCAGGCGATCCTTCGGTCCGGCTTCCCCGGGCGCGGCGGCTTGTTTTCCCAATGGATTCTCCGTCGTGCCCTTGTCCTTCCCGTCCCCTGGGAGGCCGGTCGGAAAATCCACACCCTCGCCGGAGTCGCGTTCCGGATTTTTTCCCGGGCCGAAGTTCATCGTCGCGACGCGTTCCTGTGAATCCTCCCCGCGCTGCCCGGCCTCGCCTTCCTGCGGTTCGCCGCCCTGCTGCTGGTTCTTCAGGTTTTCGAGCGCGCCGAGGAGCTTCTTCAGATCCTCGTCTGTCAGCGGCTTTCCGCCGCCCTTCTGCGCCGCATCCTTCTCCCGTCTGGCGACGTTGCCGGAGCGCTGCTGTTCGTCGAGCATCTCCGCGATCTGCCGCAGGAGATCCTGCCGGCCGCCCCCGTTTTCCCCGGCCTGCTCGCGGAGTTTTTCGATCTGCCGGGAGATCTCCTCCTTTCGCCGCGCGAGGTGATCGAGGGCCTGCTCGATCGTCTGGCGCAGCTTTTCCGCCGAGGCCGCATTCTGTTCCTGCGCGGCCTGCCCGAGTTTCTTCGACGCCCTGGCGAGATCGCCGGTCTCGATGTCCTTCGCCGCCTCCCGGGTCTGCTCGTGTTTCATCAGCGCGTCCGCGAGGGTTTTCAGTTCGTCCGGCGTCGCGGTCCCGGGCCGGCGGAGTTCCTTCACCCATTGCTCGAGCATCGCGAGCTCGCGAAGCGCCGCCTTTTGCGCATCACCGCCGCGGGCCGCCTCGGCGCGCATCTGCTCCGCGCTTTGGCGGAGCCGTCCGGCGAGTTTCTTGAGTTCCGCCTCCTTCGAGTGATCGGCCTGCCGTTCGATTTCCCTCGCGAGACGCTCGATCCCGTCCGTCGTTCCGGAGATCGCCGCGGCCTCCGTCTCGGCGCGCCGTTCGCGGGTGGAGGCCATGTGCATCGCATCCCACCAGAGCAGCGCCAGGACGGCAATCGGCGCGCCGAGCCAGGCCAGCTCTCGCGGCGGTCGGATCGGGAGCAGCGGGCGGAAATCCCGCCCGCGCACATAGCGAGCGGCGAGCGCGAGCGACTCCATCGCCGTGGGGTCGGGCTTTCGGGAAAAAAGAAGCCCCGTCAAAAGCCGGTCCCGGGTCGCGCCGATTGCATCCACGGTGCGCGCGACATCCTCGGTCGCGGGCCGGCCAAGGACTGCGAGCACCAGCCCGGCCAGCGCCCCGGCGGCAGGCGGCCAGCCGAGCACGAACGGAATCTCCGCCGGAACAGGCCGGAATTCGCCCGCCCACCACGCCACCGCGGTGAGCGCCATCAGCAACGCGAAAAAGAAAAGGGTCGCGCGGACGGAGTGTCGCAAGAAATCGCGGGCGACCATGCGCCACCGCATCGATCGGAGGGTGCGGTTGATCTCGGCGGCGGGGTTCATGCGGTGGAGCCCGAGGCTAGTCGAACGCCCGGTGCATGCAATCGCCCTCTGTCCGGGCGCTTGCGCCACCGCGACCGGCATGCGATTTCCCCGGCATGAACATCCCCGCTTTCGACCTCACTCAACGTCCTCCCCGCAGCGTCCGGGTCCGGCTCGGTGGCTATGCGCTGCTGCCGCGCATGCTCGACAAGTGTCGCGCCGAACTCGCGGGCAGCCAGGGCTCCTTCCACTACGCTTGTCCGAATGACCAGCGCATCCTGCAATTCCTCGGAATCGACGCCGATGCATTGAAGGCGGAAGTGGCGAAGGGCAGCGGTGATGGTGAAATCCTCGACTGGATCCGCGCAAACCGGCGAAACAGGCACACGCCCGAGGAGATCGAAGCGTGGAGCGACTCAGCCGACAAACGCCGCCCGTCCCCGGAGGACCAGGCGCGTTTCGACCAGTATCTCGCCGAATGCGGGCCGGACCGGAAGGACATCACATGCTGGCCAGACCTGCTGGACCTCGACGACTTCGTCTCCTACGGCGGCAAGGCGTGATGCGCTCCGCCGGACCTACGCCGCGAGGGGCTCGGCCAGTTCGCGCTCCCGGGCCACCATCCAGAGCGGGCGCCCTGCGTCGTCGAGAATCGGCGTGATCGCGATATCCACCCAGTAGGGCTCGCCGCTCTTGTGATAGTTCAGGATCCGCTCGCGGCACGGGCGGTGTTCCTTCACCGCGCGGCGCATTCGTTCGGATGTCTCGCGGTCGGTCTTTTTACCCTGGAGAATGGGGCCGAGGCTTTTCCCGCGCAGTTCGTCGAGCGTGTATCCGCACATCTCGGTGAAGGCCGGATTCACCCATTGCACGAGGCCATCCGGGCCGGACATCACGAATCCCTCCGCTTTGGCCTGTCGCGGAATGGTGTCGAGTTTTGCGAGGAGCCGCGCCTTCAGATCCGCAGGGGGACGCATTGTGCCCTGCTTGAAGGACGACACGACCACCGCAGCCGCAACATCGGACATGCCGCCGGTGAATGCGCGCAGTTCATCGTGAAATTCGAGGATCAGCTCGAATTGGTCGCGCTCGTCTGCCGTCATTGCGCCGGAGACATAAAGAGCGGCCCGGTCTTGGAGAAGTTCGTCTAGCATTGGGATTGATGGGTCTGGGAAGAGATTAGATGTGCTACGGCGACCGCTTTGGATCGGATGCACCGCGAGGCACCCTTTTTCTATCCACTACGTGCCGATGCATTCAACTGCATCCTACAAGGCCCCGCATACGAATGGAAATGGTAATCTCTTCCCAACTGCAGTCCAGCCCTCGCCCATGAACTCCCTTTCCGCCCTCAAAAGGCCCGCCCGCCTCTCTGGATTCGCATTCCTGCTGACCGGCATGACCTCGCTGTTCGGCTGCGCGTCCTCGGTGAAGCCCGCGGCGAAACCCTTGCGCACTGTGCAGCATGTGGACCTGAAGCGTTACATGGGCGACTGGCGCGTCATCGCGAACATCCCTTACTTTGCGGAAAGGGGCCTCGTGGACTCCGTCGAGAGCTACGCGCTACGGCCCGATGGGAAAATCGACAACTGGTTCACCTTCCGCAAGGGCTCCTTCGATGCGCCGCAGAAAAAAATCACCGCGCTGGCATGGGTGCACGATCCGAAGACGAAGGCCGAATGGCGCGTCCGGTTCTTCGGGTTGATCACGGTCTCGTATCTCGTGCTCGATGTGGACCCGGAGTATCGCTGGACGGTGGTCGGCCATCCTTCGCGAAACTACGGCTGGATCATGGCGCGGTCGCGCACGCTCCCGGACTCCACGTATCGCGAAATCCTGAAGCGACTCGAGGCGCAGGGCTACGATCCGGGTCGTTTTGTGAAAGTGCCGCAGGTTCCTCCGGCGAAGGGCGCGGGGGCCAAGGGGAAGAATTGAAGCGGAAAAACTCAATCGCGGGATGTGTGGTGAATGGGTCGATGATATCGGCCTTTCCAGACTGCCTTCTTTCGGGCAGTTCGTCCTGCCTTTCCTGACCTCGCGCCAATGCCTCAGCCGAACCAGTTCCGAAATCCCTCCCGGATGAAGGCCATCCTCAATACGGCCCGGCAGTGGGTGGACTCGGATTATTTCCCCGGCGGGCCCGAGGCTGCGCGGGCGAAACCGGATCGATTCGAGTGGCAGCGCGCGATTCCGTTTGTCTTTCTTCATGTCGGCTGCCTGCTCCTCTTCGTTGTGGGCTGGAGCTGGACGGCGGTCGCGGTCGCGGCGGCGCTTTACTTTGTGCGGATGTTTGCGGTCACGGCGTTCTATCATCGCTACTTCGCGCACCGGGCGTTTCGCACGAGCCGCGTGATGCAGTTCCTGTTCGCCGTGCTCGGCAACACCGCGGTGCAGCGCGGCGCGCTCTGGTGGGCCTCGGTGCACCGGCATCATCACAAGCACTCGGACCAGGAGGAGGACGCCCATTCGCCCGGGCTGCAAGGATTCTGGTGGGCGCACATCGGCTGGATGACGACCAGCAAGAACTTCCCGACCGACTACCGCAGCGTGAACGACCTCGCGAAGTTCCCGGAACTAGTCTTCCTGAATCGCTTCGATTTCATCGTGCCGGTGCTCTTCGGCGCGGCGCTTTACGGGTTCGGTGTCCTGCTCGACACGCTCTGGCCGCAGCTCGGAGTGACGGGAGGCCAGATTTTCGTGTGGGGATTTTTCGTCAGCACCGTGGTGCTGCTGCATGCGACGCTCTGCGTGAATTCCCTCGCGCACACGATGGGCGGACGCCGCTTCAAGACCTCGGATGACAGCCGCAATGGCCTCTTCCTCGCGCTCATCACCCTCGGCGAGGGCTGGCACAACAATCACCACCGCTACATGAACGCGGCCCGGCAGGGCTTCTACTGGTGGGAGATCGATGTGAGCTTCTACCTGCTGAAGGTGCTCTCGTGGACCGGCCTCATCTGGGACCTCAAGCCCGTGCCCGCCAGCATCTACGCCGAGGCGCGGGAACAGACGGTGTAGCGTGAAAACGCTCGCCATCATCGGAACGGGCATCGCCGGGCTCGGCTGCGCGCACTTTCTCCAATCGCGCTACGACCTCACGATCTTTGAGCAGAATGAGCACGCAGGTGGACACACGAACACGATCATCGTCGAGGAATCGGGCCGCCCGGTGCCGATCGACACGGGATTCATGGTGTTCAATCACGTCACGTATCCGAATCTCACGCGCCTCTTCCGCGAGTTCGACGTGGCGACGAAGCCGACCGACATGTCGTTCAGCGTGCAGCACACGCCATCCGGATTGGAATACAACGGCGGCAACCTGAACCTGCTCTTCGCCCAGCGTCGGAATCTCCTGAACGTCCGGCACTGGCGGATGCTCATGCAGATCAACCGCTTCAACGGCGAGGCCGTTGCCGCGCTCGACGACGCGCACTATGCCGGGATGAACCTCCGCGATTACGTCGCTGAGCGCGGCTATGGCGACGACTTTCTCGAGCGGTTTCTCGTTCCGATGAGCAGCGCGGTCTGGAGCACGCCGCCGGAAAAGATGCTCGATTTCCCCGCGGTGACGCTGCTGCGCTTCTTCCACAAACACGGCTTCCTCGGCCTGCACACACAGCACCCG
>JBEBGK010001117.1:0-1623 GCA_040081515.1 Chthoniobacteraceae bacterium | reverse complement strand
GCCATCGCCCGCAGCCTCGCGAACGAGCCGCAGCTCCTCCTCGCCGACGAGCCGACGGGAAACCTGGACAGCACCAGCGCCGGCAAGATCCTCGACGTGCTCCACGAGATTCACTCCCGGCACAGCATGACCATCATCATCGTCACCCACGACCCGGGCGTCGCCGCGCACGCCCAGCGCACGTTGCGCATGCTCGACGGGCGCATCGTCAGCGACCCGCCGCCCGTGCAGAATAGTTGAACCGCCATGTCATTCCTCACGCTGATTCTCAAGAACCTCCTGCGCCGCCGTTCCCGCAGCCTGCTGACGATCATCGGCATCTCCATCGGCATCGCCGCGGTGGTCGCGCTCACGAGTCTCGCGTGGGGATTTGAGCGGAGCTGGACGAATGTCTACAAGGCGCGCGGGACGGATCTCATCGTGACGAAGACGGCGACGCGCAGCGCGGTGCCCGCACCGTTTTCCGTCGAACTGCAGGGCGAGATGCGAAAAATGCCGCACGTCCGCGAGGTTGCCGGGCTGCTCACGGAAGTCTTCAGCGTGGAGAGTATGCCATCGCTCGTCGTGCTCGGGTGGGAACCGGGCACGTCGCTCTGGGAGCACATCCGCATCGTGGAGGGACGCCTGCCATCCGCCACCGCCAGGGACGAACTCCTGCTCGGGACGATCGCCGCCGAGATGCTCGGCAAGAAAGTCGGCGACAACGTGCAGATCGAAACCACGGACTTCAAGGTGACCGGGATACTCTCCAGTTCCGCGCTCGCGGAAAACGGCGCCGCCGTCCTGCCGCTCGCCGGGATGCAGGCGCTCACCGAGCGCGAAGGCATGATCAATTTCATCGGCGTGCGCATGGAGGCAGACACCAAGCCGGAGGAAATCGAAAAGCTGCGCCTCGCGATCAAGGACAAGTTCAAGGGCCTCACCGCGTTCAATCCCGGGACTGTCGCGCAGAGCAACGTGGGCATCCAGATTGCAAAGGCGATGAGCCTCGGCACTTCGATCATCGCGCTGGTGGTCGGGGCGGTCGGGGTGATGAACACCATCCTCATGAGCGTGTTCGAGCGGCTGCGGGAAATCGGCGTGCTGCTTGCCATCGGCTGGCGGCGCGGGCGCATCCTGCGGATGATTCTCATGGAATCGCTCGCACTCAGTTTTGTCGGCGGGATCGTGGGATGCGCGCTCGGCGTCGCCGCTGTGAATGCGCTGCAGGCGACCCCGTGGATTCGCGGAAAGCTGATGGGCGAGGTGAGCCCGTCACTGCTCGGTGTCGCGATGCTCATCGCCTTCGGGCTCGGAGCCCTGGGTGGCGTGTACCCCGCGTGGGTCGGCTCGCGGATGTCCCCGATCAATGCTCTGCGCCACGAATGAAACTGCCGATCCTCATACTGCTCTCCGCCGTCCTTCTGGCCATTCCGTCGCCCGCAGCGGATCGTGCTGCGGAGAATCTGATCGCAAAAATCGAGGAATCACAGGCAACCCGCGGGGCTGTGATCCGTGCCAAGCTCACCGTCGAGGATGCCAGATCCGCCGCCGATTGGTTCCTCGCGGCTGATCCGCTGCGAAGGCCACTTCCAGAAGACCTCGGCGAGATCCTCGATGGTCAGGTTGGAATCGAGGTAGGCG
>JBEBGK010001116.1:0-1627 GCA_040081515.1 Chthoniobacteraceae bacterium | reverse complement strand
ATCTCCCGGCGCGCCCTGTGCGCGCCGCACGGAGCGCGTCGCGGTTCCACCCGAGCGAGGCAGCGCGCGCGCCGCCGCTTGCCCGGCTGGACGATAGTCACGCGGCGCGTTACTATGGGCCCGTGATCGCCTCGTTCCGGTGTGCCGACACGGAGCGCCTCGCCGCAGGTGAGCGCGTCCGGCGCTTCGTCAACATCGAGTCGGTCGCGCTGCGCAAGCTCCGGCAGTTGCAGATCGCCGGCCGGCTCCAGGATCTGAGGGTACCGCCGGGCAACAGGCTTGAAGCCCTCCGCGGCGACCGCCAGGGACAGCACAGCATCCGTGTGAACGAGCAGTTCCGCGTGTGCTTCCGCTGGACCGACACGGGCGCGGAGGACGTCGAGATCGTGGACTACCACTAGGAGATGCCGATGACCAAGCTCAAGCCCGTCACGCCCGGCGAACTGCTGCGCGAGGAGTTCCTCGTGCCGATGGGCATCTCCCAGTACCGCCTCGCCAAGGCGATCGGCGTCCCCGCGCAGCGGATCGGCGAGATCGTGGCGGGGCGGCGGACCGTCACCGCGGACACCGACCTGCGGCTGTGCCGGTTCCTCGGGCTCTCGAACGGCTACTGGCTGCGGGCGCAGGCGGCGTACGACATGGAGGTCGCCGAGCGGGCGATCCGCAAGTCGCTGGCGAAGATCAAGCCGTGGGCGTCCGCTGCGGCGGGAGCGGGATCGCCCGGCTGAGGCGGGTGGCGAGAGAGCGCCGCGTCCGCGGTGACGACGTACGGGGCTAGCCTCGCAGTCCGAACCCTCTTGACGCGGATGTTAGATTGTCCGCGGTCACAGCTCAGGCCACGGCCCACCGGCGTCATCGCCCCGATGCCAGGGTCAAAGAATCTCCGAGCCAGTTCGAAGCGTCTGTACCGCTGTTCCAGTTCCTGACCGGGCCGAACCGCGTGGGGCGCGCGGGGTAGGCCAATTGGAGGAGCGGAACATGGACATCAGTGACGAGCAGCGTCGTGAGATCCGAGCGATGGCGCGGGCGGAGGGCATCACCTACACCGCCAAGTTGCGGATGCTGGGCCTCCTGAAGGACCCACCGGCCGAGTTGGTCTCCAGCTCGACCGGGCGCCGTCGAACCCCGCAGGGCTGGCGTCCCGCCTCGCCGCCGCCCTCGGAACGCTCGGCCTCGCTTGGGGGGACCGCGAGTCGGCATCTGATGAGGAGCGGTGGCAACGGGCCCGTCAGGCCACCCGCGTGGTCTGCGACTGCCTGCGCGGGTGGTCCCCCCCGAGCGTTGAGGAGATCCTGCGTGACGGGATCAGCGCCTGGCACCGCATCTCGCCGATCGACGAGCAAGCGCACGTTGATGGGGACGAGCAGATGGATGCCTCACGGGCCGTCCTCGGCGACGTGGGCCCGCTGCTGGTGGCTGAGCCGCTCGGAGGGTACGTGCTGCTGTTCAACTGCACCGTCGAGGAGTACCTCGACCCGCCGTGCGACGCGGACTTCGAGTACTTCAACGAGGACAGCGATGGGTGACCGGAGCGCCGTCCGCCCGATCCACCACGCGAACGGCCTGATCGAGCTACCGAGCTCGATGCTGCTGTTCGCGCGCAATGGCCTGCGCCGCGTCGTCCACC
>JBEBGK010000196.1:0-6593 GCA_040081515.1 Chthoniobacteraceae bacterium | reverse complement strand
ACAAGCTGAAGCAGGTCGTCGATCCCGGGATTTTGATTATGGAGGATCGCGTGAAGAAGCGTGGCGCGAAGCTCGAAGCGTGGAGGAAGACGCTCGATGAAAAGAAAGCCGCCGCGAAGTCGCCGCTTCAGAAAAGCGCCGCGGCTGAGGATGAGGCCCGCTACTCCGCGGAGGCCGCCGCGCTGAAGCAGGACCAGGATGCGCTCCTCAAGCAAAAGGGCGGGCCCGTCGTGGCGGAGCCCGCCGCGGAGGAAGCGGACTCGCCACCCGCGATGGAACTCACGCAGATGGATCCGCAGATCGCAGTGTGCGGGGATCAGGTCTGGCTCATCGAAGGCCGGCAGGCGGTCGCATTCGACCGCGCGTCGGGCACCGTCAAGAATGTCGTCCGCCTTGCAGGACAGGCCCTGCAGGTTTTCGCGGGGAAGGGCGCCGCCGTCATCGTCGCGCACGCCGGCCCCGACGCGGTGCAGGTGACGAAGCTCACCGCTTCCGCGCCGCCGCAGTCGCTCTATCTTTCCGTCCCGGCGGTGGAGTCACAGGATCAGCGCACGGAATTCTCCTCGGGCGGCGACAGCCTCCTGCGCGCCGACATCCTCATGAAGCAGGCCGCCTTCAAGACCCGCGACGCGATCAAGCCATCTTCAGAAAAGGAACTCGAGTCCGCCGCCGGCAACGCCGCCGCGCATTCCACCGATGAAATCAAGGCCATCGCCGCGCTGATTGAGAACGACGCAAAACGGGCGGACGGCCAACACCGTCAGCGCGTCGATGAGAGCACCTACCAGGTCACGCTCCGCAGGCCGTTTGATTCCACCGCTGCCACGTGGACGGGCACGCTGCAGGGGCGCGTGCAATTTTTCTCCACCCCGACGCTCGACCTCGTGACCGCCGGCACGAAGCTGCTCGCATTCGATCGCTCGAACCGGAAGCTGTGGGAGGCCACCCTCGGTGCGCCGGTGCCCATCCGCGAACCCGGCTCCGCATCGGATCATCTCCCGCCGCCGTGGCTGGAAGCCGGCGAGCGCCTCTTTTTTGCGGACGGCGCGTTCCTCACCGCGCTCCAGCCGAAGAACGGCGCGGTGCTCTGGCGGCTCCCGAGCGTCGGCATCCGCAAGCTGCAGACCGACGCCGACGGCAGCCTGTACGCGCTGTCGGACAATCTGCGCGTCGAAGCGCTCACCTACGCCGCCGATGCCAGCCTCCAGGACACCGTGCCGGTCACGATGAAAATCAATCCCGCCGACGGGAAGATCGCGTGGCAGGTGGACAAGTACAGCGACCTGTGGGTCTCGGGAAAGGACGTCTATGTCCTGCGCGAGACCGGTGCCGGGCAGGATATCGAGAACCAGGTCTTCGATCCCGCAAAGGCGGTCTCCGCCCGGATGAAGATCTACAAGCTCGGGCGCAAAAAGGGCCGTCCGCTCTGGGAATGGTTCCAGCCGCGTTCGGCGCTCGCCGCCGAGGCCGATGGCAAGCACGTCGCCATTCTTTTCGGCGACGAGTTCCAGCTCATCCACTCGATCAGCTGGTAGGCCACCCGGGCGCGGATGGAACTCCGCAATGCCGGGTTGCCTTCACGGCGCGGTCCGGGGAGGGTTGTGACGCATGAAAGCCCTTGCTGCTCTTTCCGCACTCTTCGTCCTGAAAGCCCTCGCCGCGGACTTTCCCCCGCCGGAAAAATTGCCGCCGGTGGCGTCGTTTCCGGCTCCGCGGGTGATGCAGGATGGCACGCGCGTGACGACCCGGGAGCAATGGCTGACCGGCCGCGCGCCGGAGCTGCGCTCGCTTTTCCAGCACTACATGTACGGCGCGCGACCGCAGCCGCGCACGGTTAGCGGAAAAATCATCCGCGAGGACAAGGCCGCGCTTGGCGGCAGGGCGACGCTTCGCGAGGTGCTCGTCGATTGCGGCCTGCCGTCGCCGGTGCATCTGCTCATCGTCGTGCCGAATCAGCGCGCGAAACCGGCCGCGTGTTTTCTCGGGATGAATTTCAACGGGAACTATCAACTGCTCGACGATCCGAAGATCCGGATGCCCATGGGATGGACGCGGGAAAGCTTTCCTGGCGCCGAGCCAAATCGAGCCGCCGAGGCGGGGCGGGGGAAGCAAAAGGAGACCTGGGCGATCGAGCAGTCCATCGATCGCGGCTACGCCGTCGCGAGCTTCTACAGCGGCGACGTCGTTCCCGACGACAAGGTGCTCGCGGAGGCGGCGCTGAAAACATTCCGCGCTTCCGCCGGCGATGAGCGCGGCCCTGCGGACACGGCGACGATCATGGCGTGGTCTTGGGGCTTTTCGCGGATGTTCGACTACCTGCTCACCATCCCGGAGATCGATGGCAAGCGCATCGCCGTCGTCGGCCATTCGCGCAATGGCAAGACCGCGCTCGTCGCCGGAGCATTCGACGAACGCATCGCGCTCATCATCCCCAGCCAGGCCGGCTGCGGCGGCACCGCGCCGAGCCGCGTTGCGCCGGAGCTCGCCGCCCCGCAGTCAAATGGGCGGCCGGTGGCGGAGACGCTGGCGGTGATCAACAAGGCCTTTCCGCATTGGTTCTGCGGCAACTTCAAGGCGTTCAACGAGGCGCCCGCGCGCCTTCCGTTCGACCAGCACGCGCTCATCGCGCTCTGCGCGCCGCGTCCCGTGCTGCTCTCGAATGCGACCGAGGATCTGTGGGCGAATCCCGCCGGGCAATTCGAGCTGGCTCGCGCCGCGGACCCGGTTTACCGGCTCGTCGCCGGCGACGGCCTCGGCGCGGAGAAGATGCCCGCGATCGGCACCCTGCTCGATTCGCGCCTCGGATATTTCATCCGCGAGGGCAAGCACTCGATGTCCACGCCCGACTGGAAAGTGTGGCTCGACTACGCCGACAAGTGGCTGAAGTAACCCGGTAGCCGCTTCCGGGCGGCGCTCCCAATGTGGAGCCGACGATTCGTCGGCTGGCAGGATGGGCGCAGGCGGCGGGATGGCGCGGAGCAGGACGCGGTGCGAATCCGCGTGTGCGTGCTCCGAAGCGAAGGAACGGGCCGACAGATTGTCGGCTCCACATTGCCCGTCCGCATTTCCTTCGGCGGCTACGGCGGAGCGATGCGCGATCCGACGGGTCTCATCGCAAAGATTTTGAATCGCGCGATTCGGCCGGCACGAGCGGCGGTTGAGGATCCTCCTTCGCCGTCCATTGGTTCCAGAGCAGGATCGCGATGATGACGATGTTCAAGGCCGCGATCAGAAGGAAGATCGTGCGGACCTTTTCCGCCGCGCGCCGGCCCTCGGGTGTGATGGGGGCTTCAGGCACGATGCGCTTTTTCCAGCAGGCTCGCGTAAAGCGCGACGTATCGCGGCGCGAGAATCGACCAGTCGAAATTTCCCCACGCCCATTCCGAGAGTGCCGTCCGCTGCGCGGGTGTGCTGCGCAGTCGGGAGAAAAAGTTTTCCAACTGCGTGCGGATGCCATGCTGGTCCGGCGTAGCGATGAAGCCGCATCCGTCCGTGAGCGACGCGGCCCACGGGGTCCCGGTCGTGGTCAGCGCAGGCGTGCCGACCTGCAGCGCTTCGAGAACTGCAAGGCCGAAGTTCTCCGAGTGCGTCGGCAGACAGAAGAGATCCGCGCCTTGAAAATACGGCCAGCGCGCGTCTCCCCACACCGCGCCGGGCCAGTCGATGCGGGGCAGCCCCGCGGCATTCCTCACCGCGAATTCGCGGCAGCGTGCGGCATACGCGGGCTGCTCCTCCGGTCCGACGATCACGAGCCGGGTCTTCGCGCGGCGTGCGCCATCGATCCCGGCGAGCGCGGCGAGCAGCAGATCGAGCCCCTTCTTCACATGGATGCGGGAGATGAAGACGAGGACCGTTTCGTCGGCGCCCCATCCGAGCGCGCGCCTCGCATCCTCGTAGCCGGGGCGCGTGGCGGCGGTGAGCCCGAGCGGGAGGGATTCGACGCGTCCGCGCGGGAACATGCACCGCAGCCGGCCTGCCTCCGGCTCGCCGGTGGCGAGGATGCACGCGGCGGTCTGGATCCACGGCTTCTCGACGAGATGAAAGTAGGGCCACTTTTTCCACCACTTGTGACGGCGCGCCCAGGGCTCGAGCATCCCGTGCGGGCTGACGACGAATGGAATCCGCAGCTCCCCGCAACGCCGGGCAATCGCCGGGAAATCGCGCTGCCACAGCCCGTGAAAGTGAACCAGCGCATCCGTGCCGGACGAGGGCAGCGGAACGTTCATCTTCACCTCGTGCCCGTGCCGGCGCAGGGCGGCGCGCAGCGACTGGATGGCCGCGTCGAGGCCGCCGGCCTTCTGCACGGCGGGAGGTTCGAAGAAATGGATGTTCACGGCTTGCCGGCGAGGGTTTTCCGATAGAGCGCCTCGTAGCGCGCGGCCATCATGTCGAATGAGAACTGCTCCTCCGCAAGCTTGCGCGCATTCCGGCCGAGCAGCGCGAGCGCACCGGGATCGGCGAGGACCTCCGCCCACCCGTCGCCTTCGCCGATCGCGATCGAATTCGTGGCGTCGAGGAACGGCATCTCGCGGAGAAGATTCGGCGTGATTGCGCAGGGTAGCCCGGCGCTGAGCGCCTCGAGGATTGCGAGGGGTAGTCCCTCGAATTTCGCGACGTGCAGGAATGCGTCGGCTGCAAAAAGGAAGTCGCGCACATTGCTCTGCCATCCGACGCGCTGGACGACGTGCCCGAGGCCCTGGCTGGCGACCCGCTCGTCCCACTCGGGGGCGAGGTTGCCGTCGCCGACCCAGATGAATCGTGCGTGAGGTAGGCGTTGCACGATCCGTCCGGCGAGCTTCAGGAATTCCATCGGCCGTTTCTGCGGCATCATCCGGCCCACGGCGACGAGCAGGAGCGAATCGTGCTCGACGCCGAGTTCGTGCCGTTTCGCCTCGCGGATCCCGTTTTGCGCCTTGAGATCGAACAGCTCGACGCCATTCGGGATCGCGGTGATCCGATCCTCGGTGCCGAGGAATTCCGCGAGGTCGCGCCGGCGTTCCTCGATCACCGCGACCAGCGGGCCGCGATAGGCGCGCAGGGCGCGGCGGGCGACCCAGTCGCGCAGCCACGCGTTGTTGGCCCGGAGGTAGCGCGCGCTCTGCGTGATGTGGATGCTGCAAATCCCCGGGAGCCCGCACAGGGCCGCGGCGCGGACGAGGTCCAGTCCATCCTCGAGGTTCTGCTTGTTCAAATGCACGAGGTCGGGGGCGAGCTGCCGCCACGAACTCGCGGCCGTGCGCGCGCTGCCGGTGTCGCAGTAGCTCGCGAAGGAACGCAGGGTGCGATGGTAGGTGTTCGTGTACGGGGCGCGGACGACGCGGCCGATGCCCGCGAACGTGCCGCAGATTTCATCCATCCCCGGATGGGCGGACGCCCACAGCGTCACCTCGTGGCCGCGTGCGGCGAGCGCGCGGCCGAGATAGAGCATGTAAAGTTCGCCCCCGCCGCGGGAGCCGCTGCTGCTGGTGGCGAGGAGGATTTTCATGCGACGGTTTCTTTCAGGGCCGCGAGCCATCGTTCCGCGCCGCGGGCGGGAGTCCAGCCGGCGGCGCGTTGCCGGGAAGCCGCGCCGTGCGCTTCGCAAAGTGACGCGGACTCCGCGTAGCGCCGCATGGCCGAGGCGAGCGCGGCGTGGTCGCCATTGGGAAAGACGAAGCCGTTTTCACCGGCGCTCACGAGATCGTAGCCGGCGCCGACCTGGTCGCTGACGATCACGGGCAGCCCCGCGCCGAGCGCCTGGTTCACGACGACGCCCCAGCCGTCGTGGCGGCTCGGGAGCACGAACACATCGCCTTCCACGAAGTACCTGGGCAGCGATTCCGGCGGCTGAAATCCCGCGTACCGGATGCGATCGCGCACGGACCGGGGAACCGTCGCCAGCATCGCGGGCAGTTCCGCCTCGCGCCCGACGAGCAGCAGGCGCGCGTTCTCCGGCAGCGTGGCGAAGGCGGAGAGAAGCAGGTCGAGGCCCTTGCGCGCGATCATCTGGCCGCAGAAAAGGAACGTGGTCGTGCCCGGTTCCCGCGCCCCGCGGGGCGCTTCGAGGAACGGCTGGAGCGCGCAGTGATACGGGATGGTGAAGACGCGCGTGCCGGGAAACCGCGCCGTGTAGTCTTGCTCCGCCCACGTCCCGATCGCCGCGATGGCCGTCGCCCGGCGGAGGGGCGCGGTGAGAAAATCGTGCGTCGGTCCGCGCGCGCCGAGCTTCTCGCCCCAGAAAATCCAGCGGCTTCGGCGCAGCCGCGCGCGCATCAGCCACTGGCCGGTGATCGACATGAGCGTGTTGCACACGATGACATCCCAGTCGGCGGGGCGCGGGAGCTTCCAGTTCACATGCACGCGCGCGTGGCCGAGGGGGAACCAGAATCCCGGCATGCGGCTCTCGTGCGGAGCCGGTGGCTGATCCGGCCACGGCGAATCCGGCGCCGATTTCTCCATGTAGAAAACGCGGATCGCGAGCTCGGGTCGCGCGGCCAGCGCGGCGAAGAGATCGCGCTGGTAAGGGGACGGCACCACGCTCACGAAGGCGACGCGGATCACGCGGCGGGCCTCCGGTTGCGGCCAGGGATGGCGGGCGGCTGGTTGGGCTGATG
>JBEBGK010000195.1:0-6595 GCA_040081515.1 Chthoniobacteraceae bacterium | reverse complement strand
CCGCCCGGGTGGAAAAGCAAACTCCGACGAGCAATCCGATCGCGGAAATCCGAGAGACGGCGAGACGGGTGAAATGGCGCATGACCCATGTGGGCGCTTCACGCACGGTCACGCAAGCCTCGGAGCCACCGAAGCAGGGAGGCGGGGTGGCCAATCCCGTGTGCCAAGGAGTGCACTTCGGATGACTCGATCCTCTGGCAGTCCTCGCGCGCTTTTTCAGCGTGCCTGCCTCCTCACGTCGGCAGCTACGGAGAATTCTTCTCCACCTCGCCCAGCCGAACATCCGCGAGATCGAGCCGGTAGAGCATCTGGTTGTAGTCGTAGCGCGGCGTGCGCTTCTCGTTGCCCGAGAATGTGTGGCTGTAGGTGCCCTCGAAGTAGATGAACCTCCCGCCTTCCTCGTCGAAGAACGCGTGCTGCGCGGGATTGTAGAACGAGTAGCGATCGTGCGTGACGACCTTCACCGCACGCGGCCACGGCCCGGTCGGCGCCTCGGACTCCGCGTACCACACTTCGCCGAGAAACGACGGCTTCCCGAAGGTCTGCACGGCGATGAGCACCCAGCGTTTGCGGTATTCGTTCCAGCGCACGGTGCCCGCATGGAGCGTGACGCGCTCCTTCGTCGCCACGTCCCCGGGCGTCACGCGGCATTCCCGCGGCTTGATGAGGCCGCGCTTCAACCACCCGATCTCCTTCGGTGACTCAATCGGCGGCAGATCCTTCCGCCACGCGTAGTCCAGCGCGCCGTCCGCGCGGCGACGCGGGCCGCCGGCGTCGCCGCAGGTCCACGCCTCGTAGCAGGCCGGGTCGAGCACATCCCGCAGCCGTGCGGGCACGCGGACACCCAGGCTCGCATCGCCGAAGTAAAGATACTCGGTTCCCCCTTCGCGCACGACCGTCGAGTGGCCATGCGGCATCCGCCATGTCTCGTTCAATGGCAGCGTGGCAGCCCGCTCGAAGATTTCCTTTTCGTCGTTGAAAACCGCGATGCCCTGCTCGTGCACCTTCTCCATTCCCTGTCGTCGCGAATAGCCCGCGATGAGCCGCTCGGCACCGGACTCGTCACGCACGACGGCGAGCCCGGTCAGCCAGACTACGCCCTCCTTGCGTTCGAGCGGACACATCTCCTTCGCGAAGCCATCCGCCCCCGTGAAGTAGCGGAAGTTCACACCCTGCGACGGCGGCAGCCCGCCCTTGCCCGGCAACTCCGACCACGCGCAGACCGTGCGGAAATTCCCCAGCGGATACGAAAGCCGCATCGTGTCGCCCCAGAGCCAGAAAATGCGCCCGCGATAAACGACAGCATGCACGGAGTCCTGCCCGACCACGCCGCCGCAGCCCAGCGGCTCGGCAAGAGGCACCTTCTCGCCGAGCAACACCGAATCGCGATAGATGCCCATGCCGGTGAGGCGCACGATCCGCTCGGCGATGTTGCGGCGTTTCAGCTTCACCGTGACCGGGCCGCCGGGCGTCGTCGTGAATCGCCGGCCCGCCATTCCAAAGCCGTCGATCGGCACATCATAGCCATGCGTGCGCATCGAGAACCACACAGGCACGCCCATCTGTCCCGGCTCGGAAAATGCGATGCGCCCCGCGCTGTCGGTGACGTAGAGCTGATTATCCATCGTCTCGAGTTCGACGAGCGGCACGCCGCGTCCGGTATCGGCATCCACGACCTGGATCGCGAAATGCGGCTCCGCTCCGTGCAGGCATCCGGCGAGCAGCAGGCAAAGCGAAAAACCCGTGCGCAAAGAAGGCACCATCGTGTGCTACTTGGCGGGCGCGCCCAGCTTCGCGATCAGCCAGTCGATCATCGCAGGCTTCGCGTCCGTGCGATCCCTTTTCACCGTGTGCTGATACACGGCCTCGATGCCGAGCGCGTCCATCTTTTCCTTCAGGATGTGGCCAAACTTCGGATGATGAATCCCCTGCCCCGGCTTCGCGTCCGCCGGGAGCGGCGCATCCGGCTCGGAGTAAAGCATGAAGACCGGCGCGTCGTCCTTCGTGAGGTGGTTGATGACAGAGGCGTCGTGCGCAAGCTTGCGAACCTCGGGCTTGGGGAACTCTTCGCTCGAACTCACGGCGTAGAATGGAATGAACGCGCGATGCTCCCAAGCCCGGCCACCGATCCATTCGCGAATCTGCAGGGGGTCGTAGCTCGACTGCCCGCCGATCGATCCCACGCAGACCAGCCGTGACGACTGCCGCTCGACCGCGTCCGCGCTATCGGGCTTCGCGAGGTCATCGTGAAAACCGAGCCACATCGAGATTCCCGCGCCGGCCGAACCGCCGTATGCGCCGATGCGTTTCGGATCGATGTTCCACTCCGCGGCTTTCGAGCGGAGAAACTGGATCGCCCGCGCACCGTCGAGCATCGGCGCCGGGTAGGGCGCCTGCGTGGTGTAGCGGTAGCTGATGCTGGCAAACGAAACTCCGGCCGCGAGGCAACGGTCGATGTCCCCGGCATTCGCCTGCGACTTGTCTCCCCCGACAAAGCCGCCGCCGTGAATGAACACCAGCACCGGCGCGGGCTGCTTCGATTCGGCCTTCCAGAAATCGAGCACGTTCCGCTCATGCGGACCGTACTTCACATTGGCCGCGGCAGGCTTCGGCGCACTGGAAGGCTTTGCGCTGTTCTTCGGCAGGCGCTGCTTGAGCGCTCGCAGCTCATCGGTGGACAGTTTGCCGTCCTTGTCCGTGTCGGCGTCCGGGTGGCGTTCGAGCAGGCGCTGGAGCATCTCCGGGGAGAAATCCTGCGCGGACAGGGATGATGCGAGCGCGAAGATGCCGCAGAGGAGCCAGCGGCCGCAGAGGAGGGAAGGTTTCATGCGCCGATTGTCGGCTGCCGGGAGGAGAGTTCCAGCACGCATTTCGGCGCGTGAGACTGTCAGTACTCGGGACGGAGTTCGACGGGCTTCGGGGCGTATTTCCGGCGGATGTTGATGTTCAGCAACTCGACCACGAAGGAAAATGCCATCGCGAAATAGACGTAGCCTTTCGGCACCTCATGCCCGAGCCCGTCTGCCATCAGCACGAAGCCGACGAGGATGAGGAAGGAGAGCGCGAGCATCTTGACTGTCGGGTGCCGGTTCACAAAGTCGCTGATGCTCTTCGCGGCGGCGAGCATGACGATCATCGAGATGACGATCGCGAGCACCATGATGGTCAGGTTCCCGCCGCCATGCGTGTGCGCCTTCACCGGGGCCAACGAAGCCTGCGCCTGCGCGAGCGCGGCGGCGGCCGCCGACGGCACGGTGCCCAGCGCCGCACCGAGCGAATCGAGAGCCTGGCGGGCGGCAAGGATGTTCGCGGGTTCGCCATGCGCGGCAGCGCCGCCGACGAGGCCGACGGCGGTGATGACGGAGTCGAGCGAGAACAGGATGTCCACGAAGACGATCGTCATGATGACGCTGGAGAGCTTCGGCGCGACGCTGGCGCTGTGCTCGTGCCCGGTGCCTTCGAGGGAGTGGTGGATCTCCTTCACGCTTTTCCAGAGAAGGAAAAGGCCGCCGAGGAACATGACGATATCCTTCCCCGAGAAGCCGTGGCCGAATACCTCGAAGAGCGGGCGGACGAGTTTCGTGAGCAGGAAGATGAGGCTCAGCAGGATGATGCGCGTGACGAGCGCGAGCATGAGGCCGATGTTGCGCGCCTTGCCCTGCTGCGCGGGCGGCAGCTTCCCGGCGAGGATGGAGATGAAGATGATGTTGTCCACGCCGAGGACGATCTCGAGGACGGTGAGCGTGAGCAGGCTGATCCAAGCGTCGGGGTTTGAGATCCATTCGAACATGAGCGCGGAGAATTCCCATCCGTGCCCGGGAGTAAAGTGAAACCGTCTCGACAGAATGCCTCCCTTCGTCCAAAGCAGGCCGCGAATGCCGCAAGCCGCCGTCTTTCTCGATCGCGATGGAACGCTGATGCACGAGGTCCACTACTGCAAGGATCCCGCGCTCGTGCGGCTGCTCCCCGGCGCCCCGGAGGCGCTGCGGCGGTTGAAGGATGCGGGCTACCGGCTGGTCATCATCACGAACCAGAGCGGAATCGCGCGGGGAATGATGACCGCGGCGGACTTCGATGCAGTGCAGTCGCGTCTGCTTGGACTCCTCGGGCCGGGGCTGATCGACGCCAGCTACATGTGCGCTGACGGGCCGGACTCGCCGTCCACACACCGGAAACCGGCGCCCGGCATGGTCCTCGACGCGATCCGCGAGCACGGGCTGGATGCGAGCCGTTCGTGGTTCATCGGGGACAAGCAGATCGACATGCAGTGCGGGCTGAATGCCGGCGTGCGCGCCATTCTCGTCCGCACGGGGCACGGGCGGGACGAGGACCCGGCCGGGGCGCACTTTGTCGCCAAAGACATTGCCAGCGCCGCCGACTTCATCTTAAGCGAATCGGGTGCCAGCTAAGATCGCCGTCGTCATTCCCGCGCGTTACGCCTCGACCCGATTCCCCGGGAAGCCGCTCTTCCCCCTCGCCGGCAAGCCGATGATCCGGCACGTGTGGGAGCGATGCTCGCGGGCGAAGGGCATCCAGCGCGTCATCGTCGCGACGGAGGATCGCCGGATCGCCGACGCATGCGCGCGCTTCGGCGCGGAGTGCGTGATGACGTCGGAAAAATGCCGGAGCGGCACCGATCGCGTAGCGGAAGTCGCGAGGAAGAAATTGAAGGGCTTCACGCACGTCATCAACGTGCAGGGCGACGAACCGCTCGTGGACCCCGGCACGATCACAAAGCTCGCCCGCGCGATGGCGGCGTCGCGGGAAATCGCGATGATCACCTCCGCCAGCGTCTTCGAGCCGGGCGACGACGTGGCCAACCCGAATGCCGTGAAGGTCGTGGTGGATCGGGCGGGTGACGCCCTCTATTTCTCCCGCTCGCCGATTCCCTTCGTGCGAAACGAGACCCGCGGGCTGAAGTTCCTGCGGCACCAGGGAATCTACGGCTACACGCTGGCACTGCTTTTCCGATTCGTGAGATGGAAACCGACGCTGCTCGAACAGGCCGAATCGCTCGAACAGCTCCGCGCTTTGGAAAATGGGACGAAAATCCGTGTCGTTCCCGTAAAACACCTTAGCGTCGGCGTTGACACCCCGGCTGATGCTGGTGCGGTGCTCCCTTTCCTGTCCAAGTAATCGCGCAAATTCATCCATGAAATACATCTTCGTCACCGGCGGCGTGGTCAGTTCACTCGGCAAAGGAATCGCAGCCGCCTCGCTCGGCACGCTGCTGGAGCATCGCGGGCTGAAAGTGACCATGCAAAAGCTGGATCCCTACCTCAACGTGGATCCGGGCACGATGAACCCGTTCGAGCACGGCGAGGTGTACGTCCTCGATGACGGTGCGGAGACGGATCTCGACCTCGGCCACTACGAGCGTTTCACCAACTGCGTGCTGACCCGGCGGAACAATTCCACCAGCGGCCAGATCTACGAGAGCATCATCGCGAAGGAAAGGGCCGGGGATTTCCTCGGGAAAACGGTGCAGGTGATCCCGCATGTGACCGATGAGATCAAGGCCCGCATCCGTGCACTGGCCGAGGCGCAACCGTGCGATGTGCTCATCACCGAAATCGGCGGGACAGTCGGCGACATCGAGGGCCTGCCCTTCCTCGAGGCCATCCGCCAGTTTCTTTTCGAGGTCGGCCCGCAGAACGCGATGATCATGCACGTGACGCTCGTGCCGTTCATCTCCGCGGCGGGTGAACTCAAGACCAAGCCCTCGCAGCAAAGCATCGCGAAGCTCCGCGAAATCGGCCTGAATCCCGACGTGCTGATCGCCCGCGCGGAGCGGCCGATCGGCGACGACGTCCGGAAGAAGCTGTCTGTCTTTTGCAATGTGCCGCTGAACGCCGTCATCGAGGGGCGCGACGTGGAGTCAACGATTTACGAGGTGCCGCTGCTGCTCCAGCAGGAGAAGCTGGATGACATCGTGTGCGCTCGGCTCGGGCTGAACGTGCCCCCGGCGGACATGAGCGACTGGGAGCGCTTCGTGAAGCGGCTGGTGAATCCGAAAAAGCGCGTGCGCATCGCGATGGTCGGCAAATACCTCGAGCACAAGGATGCCTACAAGAGCATCGACGAATCGGTGCATCACGCGGCCGCCTCGCTGGATTGCGGCATCGAGGTCGTGGATGTGGATGCGGAACTCCTGGAGACGCAGGACCCGGCCAGGCACCTGCACGATGTGGCCGGGGTGCTGGTTCCCGGCGGGTTCGGCGAGCGGGGCATCGAGGGGACGATCCGCGCCGCCGAGTACGCGCGGACGCATGGGGTCCCCTATCTCGGGCTGTGTCTCGGCATGCAGATCGCGACGATCGAATTCGCGCGCAACGTCCTCGGGCTTGCGAAGGCGAACAGCACCGAGTTCGACCCGAAATCGCCGCACCCGGTGATCGATCTGCTGCCCGACCAGAAGAAGGTCAAGGGCAAGGGGGCGACCATGCGGCTCGGCACATGGCCGCTGCTGATCCGGGAGGGCACCCGCGCGCACCAGCTTTACGGGCCCGGCGAACTCCGCGAGCGCCACCGCCCCCGCTACGAGTTCAACCAGGCCTACCGAGCGCAGATGGAAGCCGCGGGGTTCATCATCGCG
>JBEBGK010001115.1:0-1629 GCA_040081515.1 Chthoniobacteraceae bacterium | reverse complement strand
CAGCATCGCGGCGCAGGGCGGGATCAACGGTGCAAAGAACTACCAGGGCGATGGCGACTCGGTGCACCGGCTTTTTTACGACACGGTGAAAGGCGGCGATTTCCGGTCGCGCGAGGCAAACGTGCATCGGCTGGCCGAGGTGTCCGTCAACATCATCGATCAATGCGTGGCGCTCGGCGTTCCCTTCGCGCGTGAATACGGTGGCCTGCTCGCAAACCGCAGCTTCGGCGGGGCGCAGGTGTCCCGGACTTTTTACGCACGCGGGCAGACGGGGCAGCAGCTCCTGCTGGGCGCATACTCCTCGCTGAACCGGATGATCGGCGCCGGGCTCGTGCAGATGTTCCCGCGCACCGAGATGCTCGAACTGGTGCTCGTGGACGGGCACGCGAAGGGCATCGTCGTGCGCGACATGGTGAGCGGCGCGGTGTCGTCGCACTCGGCCGACGCGGTCATTCTCGCCACCGGCGGATACGGGAACGTGTTCTTCCTCTCGACGAATGCGAAGGGTTGCAATGTCACGGCTGGCTACCGTGCTTACAAGAAGGGCGCGCTTTTTTCGAATCCCTGCTTCACGCAGATCCATCCTACGTGCATCCCGGTCGCGGGCAGCTTCCAGAGCAAGCTCACCCTGATGTCGGAGTCGCTCCGGAACGACGGGCGATGCTGGGTGCCGAGGAAAAAAGGCGACACGAGGCGCGCACACGAAATTCCCGAGGACGAGCGCGATTACTTTCTGGAGCGGATGTATCCCGCATTCGGAAATCTTGCGCCGCGCGACATCGCATCGCGGGCGGCAAAGGTCCAGTGCGACGAGGGCCGCGGGGTCGGGCCCGGTGGCTACGGCGTGTATCTGGATTTTCACGATGCAATCCTCCGCTACGGGCGCGCCAGCAAGGGCGGCGGCTCCATTCCCGAGGCCGAGGCGATCGTCCGCGGCAAGGAGAAGGTAAAGGCGCTGTACGGAAACCTGTTCGACATGTATCACCAGATCACGGCGGAGAGCGGCTATGAGCAGCCGATGCGCGTGTATCCCGCCGTCCATTACACGATGGGCGGGCTGTGGGTGGACTACAACCTCATGTCGAATGTGCCCGGCCTTTTCGTGCTGGGCGAAGCGAACTTCAGCGACCACGGCGCGAACCGGCTCGGCGCGAGTGCGCTGATGCAGGGTCTCGCAGACGGGTACTTCGTCCTGCCGGCGACGATCGGCAACTACCTCGCGACCGTCGCTCCCGACAAACGGCCCAAGCCGGATCACGCGGAATTCCGCGCCGCGGAAGAGGCGACCCGGGCGCGCACGCAGAGGCTCCTGGCAATCAAGGGAAGGAAGACAGTGGACGAATTCCACCGGGAACTCGGTCTGCTCGTCTGGGACCTGTGCGGAATGGCGCGCAGCGAGAAATCGCTGACCCGCGCGCTTTCGCGAATCCCAACGCTGCGCGCGGAGTTCTGGGAAAACGTCAATGTCCCGGGCAGCGCGGATTCGCTGAACGTCTCGCTGGAGAAAGCGGGCCGCGTGGCGGACTTCCTCGAGTTCGGGGAACTGATGTGCCTCGACGCACTCGAGCGCCGGGAGAGCTGTGGCGGGCATTTCCGCGAGGAATTCCAATACAGCGAGAAGGATCCCGA
>JBEBGK010000194.1:0-6603 GCA_040081515.1 Chthoniobacteraceae bacterium | reverse complement strand
GCTTCGTTCAAGCCACGGTCGAACGCGGCCATGAGACGCCGACATGTGCGGTCGCTCAAGTTGGCCTCGACGCCCCGACTGCCGGCGGATAGATGGCAGCCCCAATGTCATTCACCTCGTGGGAGTATCTCGTCCTTCTCGCGATCGTGTTTGCGCTCTACTGGCGCGCGGCGTGGAGGGGCAGGATCTGGCTGCTGCTGGCGGCGAGCTACTTCTTCTACGGATACTGGGATGCCCGATTCCTCGCGCTCCACTACACCACGACGATGGCTGCTGGTGTGCAAGGCGGGGCAGATCCAGGGGCGCGACGTCTCGTGGGAGCACCTGGTCCCGGCCATCGCGTTGCCGCTGCTCTTTTGCAGTCTCTACGAACTGCTGTGGCGGCTGCCGCAATCGGCGCAGCGGCGCGCCTTTCTCACGCTGAGCCTGCTCTCGAACCTCGTCGTGCTCGGCTTCTTCAAGTACTTCAATTTCTTCGCAGCCTCGCTGGTTTCGGGACTCCACGCGCTCGGCTGGAATCCCGGGTGGACGCTTCCGAACATCCTGCTGCCGGTCGGCATTTCTTTCTACACGTTCCAGGCGATGAGCTACACAGTGGACGTCTATCGCGGCGAAACGAAGGCGGTGGAGGACTTCCCGCTGTTTGCGGCGTTCCTCTCCTTCTTCCCGCAACTCGTCGCCGGGCCGATCGAGCGGGCGCACCAGATGTTGCCGCAGTTCTCGACCGCGCGCCCATGGGAGCCATCGGCGATGCACTGGGGAGCGCGGCTGTTGCTCATGGGGTTCTTCAAGAAGGTCTTCGTCGCGGACAACTGCGCGCTCCTCGCGAGCTACGCATTCGCCGCCGACACTACACTCAATGCTCCGTGGGCGCTGCTCGGGGTGCTCGCCTTCGCCGTGCAGATCTACGGTGACTTCTCGGGTTACACCGACATCGCGCGCGGTTCGGCGCAACTCCTCGGCATCCGGCTCGCGGAAAATTTCCGTCTGCCCTACTTCGCGCAGGGGCCGTCGGATTTCTGGCGGCGCTGGCACATCACGCTGTCGTCCTGGTTCCGCGACTACGTTTACATTCCGCTCGGGGGAAATCGCGCGGGCAGCTTTGCGATGCTGCGGAACCTCTTTCTGACGATGGTCCTCGCCGGATTGTGGCATGGCGCAAACTGGACGTTCATCCTGTGGGGCGCGTATCACGGTCTGCTGCTGGTGATCTACCGGATCACTCCTCCACTCCGCGCGCTGGAGTCCGCGAGGTCGGGCTGGCGTCAACCGGCGGGCATCGCGGTGATGTTTGCGCTCACGCTGGTGGGATGGGCGATTTTCCGAAGCGGATCGCTGGCGCAACTTGGCGATTGGTTCGCAGCGTTCACCCGATGGGAAGGCGCGGGCGTGGCGGGACAATGGAAGCCGGCGATCGGCGAGGCGCTCCGCGTGGCGGATGCGGCCGGTGCGGTGGACTGGTTCCGGCCGGCGCTGTGGTTGCTGATTCATGCGGTGCCGCTCGTGGTGCTGCAGTTCACCGTCCGCCGGACGGAGGACGAGTCGGAGATCGATCACTGGCCGTGGTTTGCGAGGAGCCTGGCCTATGGGCTGATGTTCCTCGCGATCGTTTCGAGCACGGGCGCGGAGGTGGAGTTCATCTATTTTCAGTTCTGATGAGGCGCGTGTTCACCAAATCATTTCTTGTCATCGTGGCTCTTATGGCCACGACCGAGCTCGCTGTGCGCGTCTTCTATTCGCGCGGACTCTCGGGGCGCTTCGATTACGGGTATCATCCGACCGCGGGCTTCCGGGAGAATGCCGACGGTTCGCTGGATCTGGTCCGCGCGGGCGGGCGCCGTTTCCTTCCACAACATTACCTGCGGCAGAGGCCGTCGGGTTTGTTCCGGGTCATGGTGGTCGGCGATTCCGTCCCCCGCGGTCCGTCGCTCGCGGAAGCATACGCTGCGAAAATCGGCGAGCTTTTCCGGCAGCGTGGCAATGCCGCGGAAGGCTGGAATCTCTGCCTGCCCGGCTACGGTGCGCACCGGTGCCACCTCGTGCTTCGGAAGGCACTCGATTACCAGCCCAGCCTCGTGATCCGTCACCTGAACAATTCAAACGAGTATGAGGATGAGCGGGAATGGCGCCGCAGCCAGGACTTCAAAGGCTGGCATCCGGGCAACCTGCTCATGAAAAGCGCCCTCATCCGCCGGCTTCATGAGATGAAGACTGAGGGCGTGTTCTGGGCATTGCTGCCGGAGAAGATCCGGGCCCAGCGCGGCGTCAATGACGCGGCTGCCGAGCTCGCGGCTTCGACGGATGAGGTGCGAATCCGCGAGTGGCAGAAGCGCGTGAGGGACTATCTCGCCGAGGATATCGCCGCGTGCCGGAAGGCCGGGGTGCCGATGCTGCTCGTCACCCAGGTCCGGCTGCGCGGCAGCGGGTCACAGGGGACGCTGGATGACAGCGGGCTGGACGAGCTCGCGCGATCGTTTGCCGCACCGGACGTCGCGATCCTCTCGATGAAGGAATTGCTGTCGGGCATGGATTTCGCGCCGCTGTTCATGGACAACGCGCACCTGAAGGCCGAGGGGCATCTGGTTCTCGCACGGGCGATTCTTGAGAGAGTGACGCAGGCCGGGATGGCTCCTTCGGCACCGAAGTGATGCGCAGGAACGTGCGCGTTGCCCTCAGGCGGTCGTCGGGAGGCCCAGGCGCTTCCGCACGCTGTTCTCGAACTGGAAAAGCGGATGCAGCATGGATGCAGCGATGCCCGGCATCAGGCGCACTCCGCGCGGTCCATCGGGCGCGGTCTTCTCCAGAATCAGCAGCGAATCGACAAGATCCAGCCGGCGATAGTTCGCGTTGCGGGAGAGGAAGTGATTCGCGGCGGATTGGACGGCGCGGATCTGGGGCGTGTAGTCGTGCAGCGCGATGATGCCGCCCACATTCACCAGCCCCGCCCAGTGGAGATCCTGGATCACGTAGCGGAACTTGTGCGTCCCGTCGATGAGCACGAAATCGAACTTCTCACCCGCGGCCCGCGCCCGGAGGAGCGCATCCCAACTCCGCGAAACCCGGATATCCGCCTGCGCGAGCGGAATTCCGCCGGCCGCGAGGTTGCGTTCGACCGCTTCCCGCTGGTTCGGAAAATACGTCATCGGGTCGATGACCACAAACGGCGGCCGGTGAACGGCGGCGCGCATCATCTCGCAGAGCGTGCCGCCTGCCGCCGTCCCGATTTCAAGGTGCGGGCCGGGCAGGGCGCGATCGCGGATGAGCGCGCAGAGCGCGTCCAGTTCGTTCCGGGTCAGTTCGGAGGTGAACTCCGTTGCGCAGGGCCGGTTCATCGGGACGTTCGCGGCGGAAAGAAGACCCGGCGTCGGTCGATCCGGGCGCCGCGTCCGAGGAAGAATTGCTTCACGTCCGGTGCCATGTGGCGGCCATCGGGGAGGACGTTCAGGTCCAGCTGGATGCGGCCGCCCGGCGTCAGGCGGGATTCGGCGTCCTTCAGAAAGTAATCCCATTCCTCCACGCCCCAGTGCGAGCCGTCGGCGCGCCGGTTGAAGCACGTCATGTGCGCCGTGATGAGGTCGAACGGCGCGCCCATCTCCGGCAGGGGCTGGAAGGGCAGGATCGCATGAACGATCCGGGGGATCCCGAGCAACCGGAGCGTCTCATTGAAGACAGGCTCGGTATCGAGGTCCATCCCGACGGCATCGTGGCCGAGGCACCGCGCGATATGCAGGAAGTAGCCGGACCCACAGCCGAGATCGAGAATCCGCAGCCGCGGCGGCGCCTTCGGCAGCCGGAGATCGCGGACGCGCTTGACGTTCGTCGGCAACCACTCGTCGAGGTCGAGGTACTTTTCCGGGAGCACCTTTTCGTCCGGCTTGCCGAAGCGGGCGCGCAGCTTTTCGAACCCCTCGCGATCGATCGCATCGATGAACGGCTTCGGATCGAGCGGGTACGACCATCGCCGGATTCCGGCCCTGACGCTGTAGTAGCCGTCGAGGCTGAAGAGTTTTCGTATCTTTTGAGAGATGCGCATTGAGCTTTCACCTTTGGCTCGCGGCGATTGAGGTCAAGACGAATCACCGGCGATGCCGGTGCCGCTCGTGCTCCCCCCGAGGGCAGGGGAGAGCGGGCGAAGAGATTCGAACTCTCGACATCTTCCTTGGCAAGGAAGTGCTCTACCAACTGAGCTACGCCCGCATTTCGTGGAGCCGATGGTGGTCAAAGGTGGCGATTGGCGCAAGCGGTTTTTTCGGAAAGGCACGTTTTCACCGTGGGATCCCCGTCGGCGGGCGGGCCTCGCGAAACCATGGAGCAGGCCAGGACGGCGCCGGTTCGGGTTTTTGGGATGCTCCGGTGTTGACGAAGCCGGAGGCTGTCCCTTTCATGCGCGCGCCTTTCCTCAGGACGCCAACGAACAAACTTAAAACATCATGATCAAAATCGGCATTAACGGCTTCGGCCGCATCGGACGTCTCGTCTTTCGCGCCATCTGCGACCAGGGCCTCCTCGGCAAGGAAATCAACGTCGTCGCAGTGAACGATCTCGTTCCCGCGGACAACCTCGCCTACCTCGTGAAATACGACTCCACGCAGGGCAAGGCGAAGGAGGAAGTTTTCAGCAAGAAGTCCTCGCCCTCCGTCGCGGAGGACGACGTCCTCGTCGTGGACGGCCACGAGATCAAGTGCCTCGCCGTGAAGGAAGGCCCCGCCGCGCTGCCGTGGAAGGCGCTCGGCGTGGACATCGTCATCGAGAGCACGGGCCTCTTTGTGGATGCCGAAAAAGCGAAGGGCCACATCGCCGCCGGCGCGAAGAAGGTCATCATCAGCGCCCCCGGCAAGAACGAGGACATCACCGTCGTCATGGGCGTGAACCACACGAACTACGTCGCGGAGAAGCACCACATCATCTCCAACGCGAGCTGCACCACGAACTGCCTCGCGCCGGTCGTCCACGTGCTGCTGAAGGAAGGCTTCGGCATCGAGGAAGGCCTCATGACCACCGTCCACAGCTACACCGCCACGCAGAAGACCGTGGACGGCCCGAGCAAGAAGGATTGGAAAGGCGGACGCAGCGCCGCCATCAACATCATCCCCAGCAGCACCGGCGCGGCCAAGGCCGTCGGCCTCGTGTGCCCCGAGGTGAAAGGCAAGCTCACCGGCATGGCTTTCCGCGTGCCGACGCCGACCGTCTCGGTGGTGGACCTCACGGTGAAGACCGTGAAGGAGACGAGCTACGAGGAAATTTGCAAGGCGATGAAGAAGGCGAGTGAGACCTATCTCAAGGGCATCCTCGGCTACACAACCGACGAAGTCGTCAGCAGCGACTTCATCCACGACGCGCGCAGTTCCATCTTCGATGCCGGCAGCGGTGTCGGGCTCAACAGCCGCTTCTTCAAGCTCGTGAGCTGGTATGACAACGAGTGGGGCTACAGCAACCGCTGCGTGGACCTCGTCAAATACATCGCCGGGAAGTAGCTGCCGTTTTTCTGAACGTAGCCGCCGACGGCAGGAGGCGGGCTGGCAATGTGGGGCCGACGATTCGTCGGCCCGTTTCGGACGCCTTGGCGCGCGACTGCTGGATCGGAGCGCGACCGCATCCGCGCCAGCCCGCTGCCTGCGCCCATCCTGCCAGCCGACGATTCATCGGCTGCACATCTGCCCGCCTCCTCACGTCGGCGGCTATGGAATCATCTTTCCGGCGTACGCGTCGCGCAGGATCTGCATCGTATGGCGCACGGGGATGGGGGCGTTCTGCCGGGTGAGGTGCAATCTGAGCTGCGTGAGGCAGCCGATGTTGCCCGTGGCGACGACGGCTGCTCCTGTTTCCACGATGGTGCGCGCCCTCGAGGCACCGAGGTTCGCGGCGATTTCGGGCTGGTCGATGTTGTACGTCCCGGCACTGCCGCAGCAGAGGTGCGGCTCGGGGAGATCGAGGATCTCCGCGCGCGGGATCGCGCGGAGGAGTGTGCGCGGTTCCTCGCGGACGCCCTGGGCATTGAGCAGATGACATGCGTCGTGGCAGGCGATGCGCAGCGGCTTTCCGGGATCCGGGATCGGCGCGAGGTCGCCGAGGCGGGACAGGAATACGCTCACGTCGCAGACACGATGGCGGAATCGTTCCGCTTCCCCGGCCTGATCGGTTCCTGCGAGGATGAGGTGATATTCGTGCAGGCCCGAGCCGCAGCCGGCGGCGTTGGTGAGGATGGCATCCACGTCGGAAGGGAATGCGCGGAGATTCTGCCGCGCGAAACGCTCTGCAGCCGGAAGGTCGCCGACGTGCCACGCGAGCGCGCCGCAGCAGCCTTGGGCACGCGGGATGATGACTTCGATGCCGTTGCGCGTGAGGACGTCGATGGTGGAGGTGTTGATGTCGGGCTCGATCACCTGCTGCGCGCAACCGGTGAGCAGGGCGACCCGCGCCCGGCGCGGCCCTCGCGCGGGGGTGACGTCGGGCCAGTGTTGCCGTGGGGCGATGCGCTCTGGGAGCAGGCTGAGCATCGGCCGGAAGGATCGCGGGAGCAACGATGCGAATCCTTTTGCGAGTGCTCCGATCCGCGCAGCGAGGCGGAAGCGGGCGGGGTAGGGGAGCGTGGCGGAAATGAGC